>JACXUX010000285.1 GCA_014763725.1 Rhodobacterales bacterium | reverse complement strand
GCGCGGAGGGGGCCTGCCATGTGCTGGGCGCGGCGGCGGGGGCGCCGGTCCGGCTGTGGGTGGCCGACCGCTGTGGCCCTGACGGGGGGCAATGACGCCGCGTTGCGCGTGACAGCCCCGCCGCGCCCCGCCATCCTGCGCCCCAAGGCCCGGAGGACGCCATGACCGCCTATCCCACGCTGCTGTCGCCCATCACCCTGGGGCCGCTCACCCTGCCCAACCGGGTGGTCATGGGGTCGATGCATACGGGGCTCGAGGAGACGGGCGACTGGGGCCGCCTTGCCGCCTTCTACGCCGCGCGCGCCCGCGGCGGGGCCGGGCTGATCGTCACGGGCGGCATGGCGCCCAACCGCGAAGGCGCGGTCTTTCCCGGGGCGGCGGGCCTGTTCACGGCGCAGGACATCGCCAACCACCGCCGCGTGACCGATGCCGTGCATGACGCGGGCGGGCGGATCGCGATGCAGATCCTGCATGCCGGGCGCTATGCCTATGGGCCCGATTGCGTCGCGCCCTCGGCCATCCGGTCGCCGATCAGCCCCCATACCCCCCGCGCGCTGGACGAGGCCGGGATCGAGGCGCAGATCGACGCCATCGCCACCGCCGCCGCCCGCGCGCGCGAGGCCGGCTATGACGGGGTCGAGGTGATGGGGTCCGAGGGCTATTTCCTGAACCAGTTCGTGGTGACACGCACCAACCGCCGCACCGACCGCTGGGGCGGACCCTGGGAAAACCGGATGCGCCTGCCGGTGCAGGTGGTGGCCCGGGTGCGCGCCGCGCTGGGGGCGGGGGGGCTGCTGATCTATCGCCTCAGCCTGATCGACCTGGTGCCCGACGGGTCCACCTGGGATGAGGTTCTGGACCTGGCCCGCGCCGTGCGGGCGGCCGGGGCCGATGTGCTGAACAGCGGCATCGGCTGGCATGAGGCGCGGGTGCCCACCATCGCCACCTCGGTCCCGCGCGCGGCCTTTTCCGATCTGGCGGGGCGGCTGCGGGCCGCGGTGGGCGGGCCGGTCATCGCCTCGAACCGGATCAACACGCCCGCAGTGGCCGAACGCCTGCTGGCCGGGGGCCAGGCCGATCTGGTCAGCCTGGCGCGCCCCTTTCTGGCCGATGCGGATTTCGTGGCCAAGGCCGCGCGCGGCCGGGCCGATCTGATCGCGCCCTGCATCGCCTGCAACCAGGCCTGTCTGGACCATACCTTTTCCGGCCGACTGACCAGCTGTCTGGTCAACCCCCGCGCCTGCCATGAAACCGAGCTGACGCTGCCCCCCGCCGCCGCATCGCGCCGGGTGGCCGTAGTCGGGGCGGGGCCCGCGGGGCTGGCCACCGCCATCGCCGCGGCGGGGCGCGGGCACCTTGTGACGCTGTTCGAACAGGCGGGGCAGATCGGCGGGCAGCTGACGCTGGCCGCCCGCGTGCCGGGGAAAGAGGAGTTCCGCGGCCTGCTGGACTGGTTCGCCGCCATGCTGGCCGAGACGCGCGTCGACCTGCGCCTGTCCACCGCGCCGGACCCGGCCGATCTGGCGGGGTTTGACGCCGTGGTGGTGGCCACCGGCGTCGCCCCGCGCGACCCCGGCCTGACGGTGGACCCCGGCGCGCCGCGCCCGCTGTCCTATGCCGAGGTGCTGGAGGGCGCGCCCGTGGGCCCGCGCGTGGCCGTGGTGGGGGCGGGCGGCATCGGCTTTGACCTGGCCGAGTTCCTGACCCACCACGGCCCCAGCCCCGCCGAGCACCCCGATCTGTGGCGCCGCGAATGGGGCGTGGGCGACCCTGCGACCGACCGCGGCGGGCTGGCCGCGGCCGGCCCCCGGCCCGAACCGCCCGCCCGCCAGGTCTGGCTGCTGCAACGCCGCGCCGAAAAGCCGGGCCGCCGCCTGGGCCGCACCACGGGCTGGATCCACCGCGCCAGCCTGGCCGCCCGCGGGGTGCAGATGCTGGGCGGCGTGACCTATCGCGCCGTCACGCCGCAGGGCCTTCGCATCGCCACCACCCAGGGCGAAACCCTGATCCCCGCCGACAGCGTGGTGATCTGCGCGGGCCAGACCCCCCGGCGCGACTTGGCCGACCGGCTGGCCGCGGCGGGCCTCGCCCACCACATCATCGGCGGCGCCGATGTCGCCGCCGAGCTGGATGCCAAGCGCGCCATCGACCAGGGCGTGCGGCTGGCGGCCCGGCTATAGCCGTTTCCCTGCCCAGAACGATCCGCCAGAATTCCGCGGATCGGTCGCGTCCCCGCCGCCGTCCCGCCCCAATTCCCCGCAACAAAGGGGGTCACGAACCGACACTGTGTCAGGGGATGACGATGGACCGTTTGACCGAAATGGAAGCTTTCGCCACTGTTGTGGACCAGGGCGGCTTCACGGATGCGGCCAAGAAGATGGGCATCTCGAAGTCGGCGGTGTCGAAACATGTCTCGGCGCTCGAGGCGCGGCTGGGCGCGCGGCTGCTGAACCGCACCACGCGCCGCGTCAGCCCGACCGAGATCGGCCTGGCCTATTACGACCGCGCCCGCCGCGTGCTGAACGACGCGGGCGAGGCCGATGCCCTGGTCACCAGCATGCAGTCGGCGCCCTCGGGCCTGCTGCGCATCAGCGTGGCCACCGACTTCGGCGTGAACCTGCTGTCGCCGATCCTGGGGGATTTCCTGCTGGAATACCCCGACATCACGGTGAACATGGTGCTGAACAACCGCTATGTCGAACTGATCAGCGAAGGCTTCGACATGGCGATCCGCGTGGGCGAGCTGGAGGACAGTTCCCTGCGCGCGCGCAAGCTGGCCGAAACCTCGAAACGGATGATCGGGTCGCCCGCCTATTTCCAGAAGTTCGGCCGCCCGCAGAAGATCGACGATCTGAACGAACACAAGCTGCTGCACTATTCCAACCATGCCAACGGCAATGTGTGGAAGGTGATCTCGCCCTCGGGCGAACGCCGGCAGGTGCGCACGGCGGGCTGGCTGACGGTGAACGACGGGCAAAGCCTGCTGAATGCCGCCATCTCGGGGCTGGGGATCGCCTTCCTGCCCAGCTTCCTGTTTGCCGAGGCGATGCGCGCAGGCCAGGTCGAAGAGGCCATCCCCGGCCTGCCGGTCGAGGTGCAGGGCATCTACGCCGTCTATCCGCCGGGCCGGTTCACCCAGCCCAAGGTGCGGGCCTTCATCGACTTTCTGGCCAAACGCTTTCTGGACAAGGGTCCCGACAACTGGTGACCCCCCGCCTGTGACGACCGAAGGTGCGAGCCGTCTACTGGGTCGAGGCGAGAACCGCCTCGACCCTTCTGTTTCTCTGCCGGCCTTCGTCCGTCAGGTTGGTGGCGCGCGGGGCCAGCCAGCCCACGCCTTCGGCCACCACGCGGGCCGGATCGGCGCCCAGCGCCAGCAGCCGGTTACGCACCGCCACGGCGCGGGCGCGCGACAGGGCGATGTTCGCCTCCAGCCCGCCGGCGGCATCGGTATGCCCCACCAGCGCCAGCCGCATCCCCGGATCGGCCGCCAGCATCGCCGCCAGCACGGCCAGCGAGGCGATGTCGCCCCGCGCCAGTTCGGCCGACCCGGTGGCAAAAGCCAGATCCTCAAGCACCGCAAAGCCGTCGCGGCGCAGCGCCCGGGCCAGCGGGTCGGCCGCGCCGGGGTCGGGCGCTGCGCCGCGACGGCTTTGCGGTG
>JACXUX010000284.1 GCA_014763725.1 Rhodobacterales bacterium | reverse complement strand
GGGTGGGGGGCCTTGCGCCTCACGCTGGGGTTCGTGCTGGGGATGGTGACGGCCTTCGTCCTGCTCGGCCTTGCTGCGGCACGGCTGGGGATGTTCTTTGGCACGCTTGGCCCTGCGTGGACGGCGCTTGGCGGCGTGGTGATCGTGGTGGCCGGGGTGGCGCTGTTCCTGAACCGCAATGCCGCCGCGCTGTGTCCGGCTGGCCTGCAAGGCTGGATGGAAAGCCGCTTCAAGGGGTCCGGCCTGTGGGGCGCGATGGCGCTTGGCGGGTTGACCGGCACCGTGCTGACCCCCTGCGCCACGCCGGTTCTAGGCGCGGCCCTTGCGCTGGCAGGATCGGGTGGCGTGATGGGCGGATCGGCCCTTACCGGCGCGCTGATGCTGCTGGCCTATGCCATCGGGCGCAGCCCGCTTCTGCTATTGGCAGGGCTAGCCCCGCAAAGCCTTGGCACCCTTGCACGGCGGCTTGGCTTGATCGAACAGTTTCTTCCCGGCCAACGGGCCTTTTCCGCCGTGATGGTGGCGGCGGGTCTCTGGCTGATCTTTCAATCCGGCATCTTGCCGCAAACCTGACAGGGACACCCATGCGTCTTGCATTTGCCACTGCTATTGCCCTGCTGCCCCTGCCCGCCCTTGCCGATGTGCTGGAGGTTCAGCCCGTCACAGACGGCGTCTGGGCCATCGTCGGCCCCAAAGAGCAGCGCGATGCCGCCAACCTTGCCAACAATGCGACCTTTGGCCTTGTGGTGACCGACGAAGGCGCGGTCCTGATGGACCCCGGCGGGTCGTGGAAAGGCGCCGAGATGCTGGACCAGACCATCCACACCCTCACCGAGCAGCCGGTGAAATATGTCATCAACACCGGCGGGCAGGACCACCGCTGGCTGGGCAATGGCTATTGGCAGGCGCAGGGGGCAACGGTCATTGCCTCCGTTGCGGCTGTCGAGGATCACCATGCCCGTGCCGATCAGCACATGATAGGGCTTGGCCAGTTTCTGGGTGAAGGGCTGGCGGGCACGGTGCCCGCCTATGCCGACGTGACCTTCGCCGACAGCTACGCCTTCGATCTGGGCGGGATCAGCTTTCAGATCACCCATCCCGGTCCGGCCCATACGCCGGGCGACAGTTTCGTGTTCGTGCCGCAAAAGAACACGGTGTTCACCGGTGACATCGTCTATGTCGAACGAATTCTGGGGGTGGGCGAGCAATCGTCGATCACCGACTGGCCCGCGGCGTTCGAGGTAATGGCGGCCACCGGGGCCACCCATGTCGTGCCCGGCCACGGCCACGCCACCACGATGGACCGCGCCCGCGCCGATACCTACGACTATCTGATGAGCCTGCGGGCGCAGATTGCGGCCCTGATCGAGGCCGGAGGGGATCTGTCGCAGGCGGCAGCGGTGGACCAGTCGGCCTTTGCCAGGCTTGAACAGTTCGACAGCCTGTCGCGCAAGAATGCCGAAGTGGCCTTCGTACAGATGGAGTTCGAATAAGCGCCTGGTGCAAATGTGCGGCAGGACAAGGAGGCTCCCATGAGCCAGGACTTTGACGCCTATCTGCGGGCGTTCGACCATGACGAACGCCTTGTTATGAAAATCGGGCTGGAAGAAACGCTTGAGCTTTATGCCAAGGGCGACATCCAGCTGATCGACATCCGCTTTCGCGAGGAACACGCCGCCTGGACGGTGGCGATCGGCCAGCATATCCCGCTGAACGAATTGCCTGACCGGCTGGACGAACTGCACCGGGCCAAGGTCATCGTGCCGATGTGCCCGCATTACGACCGGGCCGAGATTGCGCGGCTTTACCTCACGATGAAAGGCTACCGGTCGCGCTATTTCACCGCCGGGATGCTGAAGCTGGTGGATTACCTGCGCGGAGACAAGGCGCGCGATTACATGGCGGGCCTGTGACAAGCCTCGCCGATTACAGCCTGTATTTCGGGCTGTCGCTGGCGCTGTCCACGCTTTTTGCGATGGGCGGTGTCGGCTCGGCCATTGCGCTGGTGCCCAGCCTGTCGATGGCGGGGCTTGGCTTTGATCTGGCCCGCGCGCTGGGGCTGCTCGTCAATACCGCCGCGACCGCCGCCGCCTCGGTCACGCATTTTCGCCATGGCGTGCTGGACGTGCGGTTCGCGCTGCCGCTGCTGCTGGCCGTCCTTGTGGCTACCCCGGTCGGGGCCTGGTCCAGCCAGTTCGTGCCCCATGCCGTGCTGGAAGCGATCCTGACCGTCTTTCCGATCTTGGCGGCGGTGCTGTTGCTGATCCCGCGCCGCCCGACGCTTTTGCGCAGCGACAGCCCATGGCCCTTGCTGGCCATCGGTGGCGGTGTCGGCCTGTTGTCGGGGATGCTGGGCGTGGGCGGCGGCACGCTTTTGATGCCGGCGCTGATCCTGTTGGGGCATGATGCAAAGAAAGCCGCGCGCGCCATCGGCTTTGTCATTCCGTTTTCCACGGCGGGGGCGTTTCTGACCTATCTGTCGTTCACGCCGATGGATTGGCCGCTGCTGGCGGTTGTCGGGGTTTCCGCCATTCTCGAGGGCTATCTGGGGGCCACGATTCTGCATCGCGGATTGAGTGCCGCCCATGTCAAGAAACTGATCACCGCGCTGTTGCTGGCCCTGGCGGCAAAGATGATCTGGGGCCTTTAGGCCTGAAAGGAGCGACCATGCTGGAATATCACGTCTCTGCCCGCCGCATCGACAGTCACGGATCCGAGGCCATGACCAAGGACGCGCGGATCGTTCTGGACACCGACATGGCCGGGCGGGCGGATGCGTTCAACCCGGCCGAGATGCTGCTGGCCAGCCTGGCCGCCTGCATCCTGAAGGGGACCGAGCGGGTGATCCCGATGCTCAAGTTCGAGCTGCGCGGGATCGAGGTCAGCCTGCACGGCGTCCGGCAGGACAGCCCGCCAAAGATGATCCGCATCGACTACGAGATCGTGGTGGACACCGACGAGACCGACGCGCGACTTGCCCTGCTGCACAAGAACCTTCAGAAATACGGCACCATCACCAACACCTTGGCCGACGCGACGGAGCTTTCCGGCACGATCCGCCGGAAGGGCTGACCCATGGCCCACGACCATGCCCATGCGCCACCCAAAGACATCGGTCCCGCCTTCCGATGGGCGGTCGGGCTGAACGTCGGCTATGTGATCGTCGAGGCCACAGCCGGCTTCCTGACCGGATCGCTCGCGCTTCTGGCCGATGCCGCGCACAATCTGACCGATGTCGCGGGGTTGCTGGTCGCTTGGGGGGCGGCGGTGCTGGCCAAACGTGCGGGCACGCAGGCCCATACCTGGGGGCTGGGGCGCGCGACGATCATGGCGGCGATGTTCAACGCGATCGCCATCATTGTCGGCGTCGGCGCGGTGATCTGGGAAGCCTCGCGCCGTTTTGGCGCGGTGGTCGTGGCCGCAATCGCGATCATCCTGACCGGCAAGACCTGGCTTGACCCGGCCGTGGCCATTGCGGTCAGTCTGCTGATCGCCGTGACGGCCGCAGGTCTCTTACGCGAGGCATTGCATCTCAGCCTCGACGGCGTGCCCGAAGGCATCGACCGGAAGGCGGTGGCCGACTGGTTGCGCGCCCAGCCAGGGGTCGAGGACGTGCACGACCTGCACATCTGGGCGCTATCCACCACCCGGACCGCGCTGGCCGTGCATGTGGTCTGGTGCGGCGGCGACGGCGATGCGCTGCTCCGGCAGCTTGCGCACGAATTGGCCGAGGACTTCGGGATCGCCCATGCGACGATCCAGCTTGAGACCTGCGCTTGCGACAGCGCCTTCGTCTGCCTTCCGGGACAGACGGACGCGCCTCAGGCGACGGGCTTGGCTGAGACGAGAACCAGCCCGACATCGTGAACGAGGGCGGTGACCCGGTCGAGGAACGGGGCCACCGCCTCCTGTTTCTCGGAGGTCACCTCGAAGCGCATGAAGGACGGAGCCTTCTGCCGTGCGCCCTTTACGGTCGGCACCTCGAGGCGCAGGTTCACGATGTCAAAGGGTTCGTCGGTGATGAGCTCTTCAAGCCGGACGAGGAACTTCTTGTCTCCGAACTCGCCCGCCACCTCGACCTGCGCGCGGGTCGGCACAGCGGCGGCCTCGGCACTTGCGGCGGCAACCGAGGCGCGGATCTTCAGCGCGTCATCGCGTTCGTGCTTGGCCAGCGCCTCTTTCTTCACCGCGCGAAAGATCTGATGCTCGCGTTCGGTCTTCCAGACGATATCCAGTGCAGGGAAACTGATCGCCCCGGTCGGGCAGACATTCGCGCAGGTCGAACAGCCGACGACGCATTCCATCGCGGCCACCGGCACCGCGACACCACCCGCGATCTCATAGACACCGCGGCCGCAGGTCACATAGCAGAGCTGGCAGCCGATGCAGGCCTCTGCGTCAACGGCGGGTTTCCAGGGGATTTCGTCGCGCGGGATGCCGTGCCAGGTCTTTTTCTCGCCACTCATGGGTCACGTCCTTTGGTTCAGGATGCTGCGCCAGCCATCGAGCGTGCGCACATAGTTCAGCCGCGTCCAGGCCGTGGGGTCCGGCGCGCGGTCAAGGTTCAGGATGCCCCGCAGCGCATCGGCGGAGCGATAGCCGCCCGCGTCCAGCGCATGGGCGAGGCCGTCGCGGATCGTGGCGATCCGGTCCGGCCCATGCGCCAGCGTCGCCGAGGTCACCTGCACCACGGTGGCCCCGCAGGCGATGGCCTGTGCGGCGTGCTGCCCGGCATGGATGCCGCCCGAACAGGCCAGATCCAGCCCCGGCACCCGCGCCGACAGGATCGCCAGCGCGTGCAGGCGCGACGGCAGTTCGGCGGGCGTGGACAGCTCCAGATGCCGCTGCACCTCCAGCGCGTCCAGATCGACGCGCGGATCGAAGAGGCGGTTGAACACGGTTACACCCTGCGCACCCGCCCCTTGCAGTCGAGCCGCGAAGGCAGGCAGGGCGGTATAGGTCGGCGCAAGCTTGACCGTGACGGGAATGGCCACGGCCCCTACCACCGCGCGCACCAGAGCGGTCTGCCGCGCCTCGACTGCCGCCGCATCTTCGGTGAAGTCGATGGCGATGTCGTAAAGGTTCAGTTCAAGTGCATCGGCACCCGCCGCTGCCAGTTTGCCTGCGTAATGCGTCCAGCCCCCGGCGCTGATGCCGTTGAGCGAGGCGATCACCGGCACGTCCACCGCCCGTTTCAGCGCCGCGAGTTCGGCCAGATAGCCCTCGCCATCCATCGAAAACGCGGCCGCGGGCAGAAAGCCGCCGGCCTCGGCGTCATGGTCGGCCAGCGCGTCGATCATCAGATGCGCAGCCATCTGTTCCTCGGCCAGTTGCTCCTCGAACAGCGAATGCATCACGATGGCGCCGGCCCCGGCCTCGACGGCCTGCCGCGCGGCATCGGGGTCTTGCGACAGCGGGCCGGCCCCGACAATGACTGGGGACTTGAGGGTTAGTCCCATCCAGCGGGTGGCCAGATCAACCATCGTCGCCCTCCTTCGTGATTTTGGGCAGATGGATGCCGGCCAATTGCCGATACAGCGCCTGCCGCTGGCGCACCCCTTTGCGAGCGGCCTCGAGCAGCGTCTTGGCGCGTTCGGGCGCGCGCAGTTCGACCATGCGGAACCGCGCCTCCTGCGCCATGTAGTCGGCCATGTCCATGCTCGGTTCGGGTGCGTCGAGTTGCAAAGGCGCCTCG
>JACXUX010000043.1 GCA_014763725.1 Rhodobacterales bacterium | reverse complement strand
GCCCGCCGCCGCCCGCGCCGCAAGGGGGCACGCCGCGCGCGGAATTTTCGCAGAAAATTCGCCCCGCGCGCGGCCGCGCCGCCCTCGCCCCTTTCCGCCGCCGCGGCCGACGGGTTAGATCGCGCCATCCGCGGCCCAGCCCGGCCGTCCGACCGGTTCGAAGGACACCCGATGACACCCGATGCCCAGGCCATCCAGACGCTGCAGGCGGTCTCGACCGCCACGCTGACCACGATCCTGCTGAAGAAGGGCCTGCGCAATGTCTGGATGCGCGGGCCGAAGCCGATCCGCCTCGGCCAGCCCCGGCTGGTGGGCCCCGCCTTCACGCTGCGCTTCGTCCCCGCGCGCGAGGATCTGGCCACGCCCGCCAGCTGGGCCTCGCCCATCTCGACCCGCGCCGCGATCGAGGCGATGCCCCCGGGCTGCATCGCCGTGGCCGACGCGATGGGCGTCCAGGACGCGGGCATCTTCGGCGACATCCTGTGCAACCGGATGATGCGCCGCAACGTGGCCGCGCTGATCACCGATGGCGTGGTGCGCGATGCCGCGGGCGTGCTGGGCACCGGCCTGCCGGTCTGGTGCAGCGGGGTGGCCGCGCCGCCCTCGGTCGCGGGGCTGACCTTCGTCGGCTGGCAGGAACCGGTGGGCTGCGGCGGCGTGGCGGTGTTCCCGGGCGACACGATCGTGGTCGACGACGACGGCGCCGTGGTGATCCCCGCCGCCCTGCTGGCCGAGGTGCTGGCCGAGGCCCCCGAACAGGAACGGATGGAGGCCTGGATCATGACCGAGGTCGACCGCGGCGTGGAACTGCCCGGACTTTACCCGATGAACGCGGAAACCCGCGCCCGCTATGACGCGTGGAAGGCCGGGCAATGACCTTCGGCGTCGCCACCACGGGCGTCTATCCCATTGCGGCCACGCCCTTTCACCCCGATGGGCGGATCGATCACGACAGCCTCGACCGGATGATCGACTTGTACCACGATGCCGGGGCCACCGGCGTCACCATCCTGGGCATCATGGGCGAGGCGCCCAAGCTGGAGCCCGGGGAATCGCTGGACATCGTCCGCCGGGTGGTGGCGCGGGCGCGGATTCCGGTGGTGGTGGGGGTTTCGGCCCCCGGCCTTGCCGCCATGCACCGCCTGGCGCGGCAGTCGATGGACCTGGGCGCCGCGGGCGTGATGATCGCGCCCGCGCCGCATCTGCGCACCGACGACCAGATCACCACCTACTTCGCCCAGGCGGTCGAGGCGGTGGGCCCCGACGTGCCCTGGGCGCTGCAGGACTATCCGCTGACGCTGACGGTGCAGATGTCGGTGGGGGTCATCAGCCGCATCATGACCGACCATCCGTCCTGCGTGATGCTCAAGGCCGAGGACTGGCCGGGCCTGGAAAAGCTGTCCGCCCTGCGCCGCGCCCAGGCCGAGGGGCGGCTGCGCCGCTTTTCCATCCTGACGGCGAACGGCGGGCTGTTCCTGGATTTCGAACCCGAACGCGGATCGGACGGGGCCATGACGGGCTATGGCTTTCCCGACATGCTGGTCGAACTGGACGCCCTGCACCGCCGCGGCGAACGCGAGGCCGCGCATGACCTCTTCGACCTGCACCTGCCGCTGATCCGCTATGAACAGCAGCCCGGCATCGGCCTGGCGGTGCGCAAGCATGTGCTGATGCGGCGCGGGATCCTGGCCAGCGATGCCCAGCGCAAGCCCTGGCCCGCGCTGTCGGCCACGGCACGGGACGAGGTCGACTACCTGCTGCGCCGCATCGCCCGGCGCGACCCGCGCGCGGCCTTCTGACGCCCCGCGGCCCCCCGCCGGGGGGGCCGCCCGCCCTAGCGAAAGCGGCGGAAGAAGCGCGACCGGGCATACAGATCCTCCAGCCGCTTCATCCGCGCCTCGGTCGTCTGCCAGGTGCGGCCCTGCACGCTGGCCAGCAGCGTTTCCACCAGAACCAGGATCGACACCGTGGAATCCCAGGCCGAGGGCGCCTCGATGTCGCAGCACAGGGTGATGCGCGCCTGGGCCGCGGCCGGGCTGACCCAGCGGTCGGTGACCAGGATCACCTCGGCCCCCTGTTCCACCGCCAGCTCGACCAGCTGCAGGACCGAGTTTTCATAGCGCCGGATGTCGAAGACCAGCAGCACATCCCCCGCCCGCAGGTCCAGCAGCGCAGGCGGCCAGGTGTTCGACATGTCCGACAAGAGCGTGACCTCGGGGCGGACCACCTTCATCAGCGTGACGAAATAGTCGGCCAGCGCATGGGTGATCCGCCCGCCCATGGCAAAGACCTGGCGCGCCGGATCGGCCAGCAGGTCGGCCGCGGCATCGAAATCGGCGTGATCGATCTGGCCCAGCGTGGCCTGCAGATTGGCCACCACGGCATCGGCAAAGCGGTTCAGGATATGCGTGTCGGGCACGCCGCCGGCCCAGCGGTCGTGCTTGGCCAGCGGGCTGACCAGCATCGCCTCGACCTCGCCGCGCAGGGCGTTCTGATAGTCGGGATAGCCGCGGAAGCCCAGCTTCTGGCACAGCCGCACCACCGTGGGGGTCGACACCTCGGCCGCGCGGGCCAGCGCGGTGATCGAGCCCATGGCCGCCATCGGATAGTGCCGCAGGATATGCCCGGCCAGCTGGCGTTCGGCCCGCGTCAGATCGGGCAGCGCTGCGCGCATGCGGTCCTCGACCGTGGGGGTTGTGTCCATCGCTGTTCCTCTGCCGCCGCTGCGGGCACATTGCTGCGGAAATGATTGTAACAGAAATTCGCGGAATGAAATATTCTTGACAGATCCGGGCGCGCCAGCCCAGCCTTGCGGAAAACAGGGAGTGACTCGGGGAATGACGGCAGAGATCGCCTTCCCGGCATGTGTGGAAAACCGCGAGGCCACGGGCCGCGTGGTTCTGGTCTGCGAACATGCCTCGAATGCCATGCCCGCGCCCTGGGGCGACCTGGGGCTGACGGCGGATCAGCGCCAGGCCCATATCGCCTGGGACCCCGGCGCGCTGGGGCTGGCGCGGGGGCTGGCCCTGCGGCTGGGGGCGGTGCTGGTGCATGCGCCGGTGTCGCGGCTGATCTACGACTGCAACCGCGCGCCCGACAGCCCGGGTGCCATGCCCGAACGGTCCGAGAACCACGACATCCCCGGCAACCACGGGCTGGAGCAGTCGGCGCGCGCCGCGCGCACCCGAGCGGTCTATCTGCCGTTTCACGCCACCCTGTCGGCCGAGATCGCGCGCCGCCTGGCGCTGGGCCTGCGCCCGGTGTTGGTGACGGTGCACAGCTTCACCCCCGTCTATCACGGCCAGCCGCGGGCGGTGGAATTCGGCGTGATCCACGATGCCGACGCGGGCCTGGCGCGCGCCATCGCCGCGGGCGGCGCTGCGGCGGGGCTGGTCACCCGCCTGAACGAACCCTACTCCGCCGCCGACGGGGTGACCCATACGCTGCGGCTGCAGGCGCTGCCCTATGGCCTGCCCAATGCCATGCTGGAGCTGCGCAACGACCTGATCGCCGACGCCCCCGCGCAAGAGGCGATGGCCGACCGCCTGGCCCCGGTGATCGCGCAGGCGGTGGGCGGTCTGGATACCGTGGCAAGGGCCGGGTGACGATGCATCCCGCCCTGATCCGCTATGTCCGCGTGGTCGAGACGGTGAACTACCGCACCGGCCGCTTTGCCATGTATCTGCTGTTCGTGATGATGGCGATCCTGCTGTGGTCGTCGGCGACCAAGATCTTGAAGGTGCCCGCGATCTGGACGCTGGAACTGGCGCAGTTCACGCTGGTCGCCTATTACCTGCTGGGGGCGCCCTATTCGCTGCAGCTGGGGTCGAACGTGCGGATGGACCTGCTCTATGCCCGGCTGTCGGCCCGGTCGCGCGCGGGCTGGGACGTGTTCACCGTCTTCTGCCTGCTGTTCTATCTGGGCGTGATGCTGTGGGGCTCGGTGGAAAGTACGGTTTATTCGTTCGAGGTCGGCGAACGCAATCCGACCGCCTGGCGGCCCTATCTGTGGCCGCTGAAGCTGGTGATCTGTCTGGCCTTCGTCCTGATGATCCTGCAGGCCATCGCGCATCTGATCCGTGACTGGGCGATCCTGCGCGGCATCGACCTGGGCCCCAATCCGGCGGCCAGCCAGCATGCCGATGCCGAGGTACTGTGATGGCCCATGAATGGATCGCGGCCCTGATGTTTTCGACCATGCTGCTGATGATGCTGACCGGGCAGCGGGTGTTCGGCGCCATCGGCTTTGTCGCGGTGGTGGCGGCGCTGGCGCTGTGGGGGCCGGGCGGGCAGCAGATGGGCTTTTCGGCCGTCATGAAGCTGATGAAATGGAACGCGATGCTGACGCTGCCCATGTTCGTCTTCATGGGCTATGTCATGTCCGAAAGCCGCCTGGCCGAGGACCTCTACAAGATGTTCCACGTCTGGTTCGGCCCGGTTCCGGGCGGGCTGGCGATCGGGACCATCCTGCTGATGGTGATGATCTCGGCCATGAACGGGCTGTCGGTCGCGGGCATGGCGATCGGGGCGACCATCGCGCTGCCCGAACTGCTGCGGCGGGGCTATGACAAGCCGATGATCTCGGGCGTGATCCAGGCGGGGTCCAGCCTGGGGATCCTGATCCCGCCCTCGGTCGTGCTGGTGCTTTTTGCCATGATCGCGCGCCAGCCGGTGGGCCAGCTGTGGCTGGCGGGCATCGGGCCGGGGCTGATCATGGCCGCGCTGTTCATCGTCTATATCGCCATCCGCTGTCGGGTGAACCCCGCGCTGGGTCCGGCGCTGACCGCCGCCGAACGCGCCGAGATCCCGCGCGGCGAGAAGCTGCGGCTGCTGCGGGCGGGGCTGCTGCCGGTCGGTGTCTTTGCGGTGATGATGGTCCCCTTCGTTAACGGCTGGGCCAGCCTGAGCGAGGCGGCCGTGATCGGCGCACTGGCCACCACGGCCGCCGCGATCTGGCAGGGCCGCTTTACCCGCCAGGTGTTCGAGGTGGCGACCCGGTCCACCCTGGCCATCACCTGCATGTTCATGCTGATCATCCTGGCCGCGCTGTCCTTTGGCGCGGTGTTCGACGGGCTGGGCGCCGGCCGCACGATCGAGCGGCTGTTTCTCGAAGACATGGGCCTGGGCCCCTGGCAGGTGCTGATCCTGATGCAGCTGTCCTTCCTGATCATGGGCATGTTCCTCGATGACACGGCGATGCTGGTGATCGTGGCGCCGCTCTATGTGGGGCTGGCGCGGGAACTGGATTTCGACCTGATCTGGTATGGCGTGCTGTATACGATCACCTGCCAGATCGCCTATCTGACGCCGCCCTTCGGCTACAACCTGTTCCTGATGCGGGCCATGGCCCCGCCCGAATTCACGCTGCCGGTGATCTATCGCAGCGTGGTGCCCTTTGTGCTGCTGATGCTGGCCACGCTGATTCTGCTGATGATCTTTCCGCAGATCGCGCTGTGGCTGCCCCAGACCATCTACGGAAACTGACCCCGAGGGGCGGCCACACCGCCCCCGCGAACCACGGAGGTATGACGATGACCACCAGACGGAAGTTCCTGACCACCGGCGCGATCGGCGGTGCCGCGGCGCTGGCCGCGCCCGGCGTGGCGCGCGCGCAGTCGCCCATCAAGTGGCGGATGCAGACCTATGCCGGCTCGGCCCTGGGCGAGCAGGTGGTGAAACCCGCGGTCGAGGCGTTCAACCAGATCGCCGAAGGCCAGATGGAAATCGAGCTGTTCTACGCCGACCAGCTGGTGCCCACGTCGGAACTGTTCCGCGCCATGCAGTCGGGCACGATCGACGCCGTGCAGTCCGATGACGACAGCATGGCCAGCCCGACCGAGGTGACGGTCTTCGGCGGCTACTTCCCGCTGGGCCTGCGCTATTCGCTGGACGTGCCGGCGCTGTTCACCAAATACGGGCTGAAGCAGATCTGGGAAGAGGAATACGCCAAGGTCGGCGTCAAGCACATCTCGGCCGGCGCCTGGGACCCGTGCCACTTCTCGACCAAGGATCCGATCAACAGCCTGGCCGACCTGCAGGGCAAGCGCATCTTCACCTTCCCCACGGCGGGCCGGTTCCTGACCCAGTTCGGCGTCGTCCCCGTCACCGTCCCGTGGGAGGATGTCGAGGTCGCCATGCAGACGGGCGAGCTGGACGGCATCGCCTGGTCGGGCATCACCGAGGTCTACACGGTGGGCTGGTCGAACGTGACCAACTACTTCCTGACCAACAACATCTCGGGCGCCTGGATCGGGCATTTCTTCGCCAACATGGACCGCTGGAACGCCCTGCCCGCGCATCTGCAGAAGATGATGGAAGTCTGCTTCGAACAGAGCCACTACTACCGCCAGCACTGGTACTGGGCGGGCGAGGCCGACCTGCGCATCAACGGCGGCAAGCTGCAGCTGACCACGATCCCCGATGCCGAATGGGCCACGGTCGAGGCCGCGGCGCAGAAGTTCTGGGACGAGATCGCCGCGGAATCCGAGGTCAAGGCCAAGGTCGTCGGCATCATCAAGCAGTACAACGACGTGATGGTGAAGGCCGGCCGCCCCTACCGCTACGGCTGAGCCCGGCGGCAGACCTGAACAGGGGGGGGGCGCCGCCCGGCGCCCCCCGCATCTGTCGCGCGCAGGCCTGCGCGCCGAAACCGGAGGAACGGGCCATGCCCGGAACGATGACACTGGATGACCTGCGCAACGCCTGGGAACAGGGCACGATCGACACCGTCCTGGTGGCCGCGGTCGACATGCAGGGCCGGCTGATGGGCAAGCGGTTCCACGCGCAGCACTTCCTGGACAGCGCCTGGGCCGAGACGCATTGCTGCAACTACCTGCTGGCCATCGACATGGAGATGACCACGGTGCCCGGCTATGCCTCGGCCGGCTGGGAAAAGGGCTATGGCGACTATGTGATGCGCCCCGATCTGGCCACGCTGCGCCCGCTGCCCTGGCTGCCCGGCACCGCGCTGGTGATCTGCGACCTGGTCGACCACCACAGCCACGAAGAGGTGGCCGTGTCGCCCCGCGCGATCCTGAAGCGTCAGGTGGCCCGCGCCCGGGCGATGGGCTTCGAACCCATGATGGCGACCGAACTGGAATTCTACCTGTTCGAGAACAGCTACGCCAACCTGCGCGACAGCCTGCAGGACACCGGCGCGATCCGCGGCCTGCGCCCGGTCAGCGCCTACAATGAAGATTACCACATCTTCCAGACCTCGAAGGAGGAGGATGTCCTGCGCACCGCGCGCAACGCGCTGTGGCAGGCCGGCGTCCCCGTCGAATGCACCAAGGGCGAGGCCGAGGCCGGCCAGGAAGAGATGAATGTCCGCTATTCCGACGCGCTGGACACCGCCGACAACCACACGATCGTCAAGACCGCGATCAAGGACATCGCGGCGGCGCGCGGCAAGTCGGTCACCTTCATGGCCAAGTATGACCACCGCCGCGCGGGGTCGTCCTCGCACGTCCACCAGTCGCTGCGCGGGCTGGACGGGACGGCCGTCTTTGCCGATCCGGCCGGCCCGCACGGCATGTCGGCGGTGATGCAGCAGTTCCTGGCCGGCCAGCTGGCCCATGCCCAGGACATCGCCGTGTTCCTGGCGCCCTATGTCAACAGCTACAAGCGGTTCTGCGTGGGCATGTTCGCGCCGACCAAGGCCGTCTGGTCCACCGACAACCGCACCGCGGGCTTCCGCATCTGCGGCGAGGGGACGAGGGCCGTCCGCGTCGAATGTCGCATCCCGGGGTCCGACATCAACCCCTACATGGCCTGTGCTGCGCTGTTGGCGGCGGGGCTGGACGGCATCGAACAGGGCATGGCGCTGGAACCCGAAATGACGGGCGACATGTATTCCGCCCAGGGCGTGCGCGAAATTCCCCGCAACCTGCGCGAGGCCGCCGCCCGCCTGCGCGCCAGCACCGCACTGCGCCGGATGCTGGGCGACGAGGTCGTCGACCACTACGCCCATGCCGCCGAATGGGAGGTTCTGGAACACGACCGCGTCGTGACCGATGCCGAGCTGACCCGGCTGTTCGAACGCGCCTGACTGCGCCGGCCGCCCCGCCCCTGACCAGGAAAGATGACATGACGACGATCCAGCTGATTTCGCCCGTGGACGGGCAGGTCTATCTCGAACGAACCGCGCTGACCGCCGACCAGGCCACCGCAGCCGTGGCCCGGGCGCGGGCCGCGCAGAAATCCTGGGCGGCGCGGCCGCTGGCCGACCGCATCGCGCTGGTCCAGGCGGGCGTGGCCCGGCTGAACACGATGAAAGAGGTGATCGTCGAGGAGCTGGCCTGGCAGATGGGCCGGCCCACGCGCTATGGCGGCGAATTCGGCGGCGTGAACGACCGCACGAAATACATGTCCGACATCGCCGCGGCGGCCCTGGCGCCCATGGTGGCCGAGGCCTCGGACCGGTTCGAACGCCGGATCGAGCGCGAACCCGTGGGCGTCGTCTTCATCATCGCGCCGTGGAACTATCCCTATCTGACCACGATCAACACGCTGGTCCCCGCGCTGATCGCCGGCAACAGCGTGATGCTGAAACATGCCAGCCAGACGCTGAAGGTGGGCGAACGCCTGGCCGAGGCGTTCCAGGATGCCGGCCTGCCCGAGGGCGTGTTCCAGAACGTCGTGCTGGACCATGCCGTGACCGAGGCGCTGATCAAGGCGCGCGCCTTCAACTTCATCAACTTCACGGGGTCGGTGGCGGGCGGGCAGGCGATCGAACGCGCCGCCGCAGGCACCTTTACCCCGCTGGGGCTGGAGCTGGGCGGCAAGGACCCGGGCCTCGTGCTGCCCGATGCCGATCTGGATGCCGCGGTCGACAGCCTGATGGACGGCGCGATGTACAACGCCGGCCAGTGCTGCTGCGGGATCGAACGGATCTATGTCCACGAAAGCCTGTTCCAGGAATTCGTCGAACGGTCGGTCGCCTGGGTGGGCCAGCTGCGGCTGGGCAACCCCTTTGACGCCGCGACCACGCTGGGCCCGATGGCGCATCGCCGCTTTGCCGCCACCGTCCGCGCCCAGACGGCCGAGGCGATCGCCGCCGGCGCGCGCGCGCTGATCGACCCCGCGCGCTTTGCCGCCGATGACGGCGGCGCCTATCTGGCCCCGCAGATCCTGGTCGACGTCGACCATTCCATGCGCGTGATGCGCGAGGAATCCTTCGGCCCCGTCGTGGGCATCATGCCGTTTGCGACCGAGGATCAGGCCCTGGCCCTGGCCAACGACAGCCCCTATGGCCTGACCGCCAGCATCTGGACGCAGGACGCCGCCAAGGCCGCCGAACTGGGCGCCCGGATCGAGACGGGGACCGTCTTCATGAACCGCTGCGACTATCTTGATCCCGCGCTGACCTGGACGGGTGTCAAGGACACCGGCCGCGGCACCAGCCTGTCGGCGCTGGGCTACATGTCGGTCACGCGGCCGAAATCCTACCATCTGAAGAAGGTGACGAAATGACCGCCCATTCCGTTCCGAACCGGAACTGGTCCTACCCCACCGCGATCAAGTTCGGCGTGGGCCGCATCGCCGAACTGGCCGGCCAATGCCGCGCCGCGGGGATTGCCCGGCCGCTGCTGGTGACCGACCGCGCGCTGGCCGCGCTGCCCATCACCGCCCAGGCGCTGGACGTGCTGGAGGCCGCGGGCCTGGGCCGGGCGCTGTTTTCCCAGGTCGACCCCAACCCGAACGAGGGCAACATGGCCGCCGGCATCGCGGCCTATCTGGCCGGCGGGCACGACGGGGTGATCTGCTTCGGCGGCGGCTCGGCGCTGGACCTGGGCAAGATGATCGCGCTGATGGCGCATCAGGATCCGGCCCTGTCGGTCTGGGACCTGGAAGATATCGGCGACTGGTGGACCCGCGCCGATGCCACCCGCATCGCCCCCATCCTGGCCGTGCCCACCACCGCCGGCACGGGGTCCGAGGTCGGCCGCGCGGGCGTGCTGACCAACAGCGCGACCCACAAGAAGAAGATCATCTTCCACCCGAAGCTGATGCCCGCCATCACGATCTGCGACCCGGCGCTGACGGTGGGGATGCCCCGCTTCATCACCGCAGGCACCGGGATGGACGCGCTGGCCCATTGCCTTGAGGCGTATTGCAGCCCCTTCTACCACCCGATGAGCCAGGGCATCGCCCTGGAAGGCATGCGCCTGGTGTTCGAGAACCTGACCCGCGCCTATGACACACCCGACGACCTGCAGGCCCGCGCCCACATGATGAGCGCGGCCGCCATGGGCGCCGTGGCCTTCCAGAAGGGGCTGGGCGCGATCCATTCGCTCAGCCACCCCGTGGGGGCGGTCTACAACACCCATCACGGCACCACCAATGCCGTGGTCATGCCGATGGTGCTGGACTTCAACCGTCCGGCGATCGAGGCGGTGATCGACCGTGCCGCGGCCTATCTGGGCTTTGCCGGCGGCTTCGACGGCTTCCGCGATCAGGTGATGGCGCTGCGCGCGCATCTGGGCATTCCGCCCACGCTGTCGGCCATGGGGGTCAAGGCCGAGGATCTGGACATGCTGACCGACATGGCGCTGGAAGATCCCAGCTGCGGCGGCAACCCGATCGAGATGACGCGAGAGAACACCCGCGCCCTGTTCCAGGCCTGCCTGTAGCGCGATGCACCACCGCGCCACCGACATCGCCGTGATCGGGGCGGGCGTCATCGGCCTGACGGTGGCGCTGCACCTGGCGGACCAGGGGCATGCGGTGGTCATGGTCGACCCGGCCCCGCCCGGGTCGGGCGCCAGCCACGGCAATGCGGGGACGGTGGCCGACTATGCCGTCCAGCCGGTGGGCACGCCCGGCGTGCTGCGCGACCTGCCGCGGCTGCTGTTCGACCGCGACTCGCCCCTGGCGATCCGCCCCGGCGCGATGCTGGGGCTGACGCCCTGGCTGGCCCGGTTCCTGGGCCAGTCGCTGCCCGGCCCCGCGGCGCGCAATGCCCGGGCGCTGGCCGGCCTCTTGGCCGATGCCACGCCGCGCTGGGTCGATCTGGCCGCGCAGATCGGGGCCACCGACCTGATGCGCGACCGGGGGTGCCTGTATCTGTATCGCAGCCCCGGGGCGCTGGCGGCGGCGCAGGCCGATCTGGACTTTCGCCGCAGACTGGGCGTGACGGTCCAGGCGGTCACCGCCGCCGAGCTGGCGGCGATGGAGCCCGGCCTGCCCCCCATGGCCGGGGCGGCCTTCTTTCCGCAGGCGCGCTTTCTGACCGATCCGGGCGCGGTGATGGCGCGGCTGGCCGCCGCCGTGCGCCGCGCGGGGGTGGAAATCCTGCCCGACCGGGCGCAGGCCATCGTCCGCCTGGTCGACGGGGTCGAGGTCACGGGCCCCGGCCTGCGACTGCATGCCCGCCGGGTGGTGATCGCGGCCGGCGCCTGGTCGGCCGCGCTGGCCCGGACCGCGGGCGACCGCCTGCCGCTGGACACCGAACGCGGCTATCATGTCGAATGGGACCTGCCCGACCCGCCGGTGACGCGGCCCTGCTGCCCGACCGACCTGGGGTTCTACCTTTGCCCGATGCAGGGGCGGTTGCGGCTGGCCGGCACGGTCGAACTGGGCGGGATCGAGGCGCCGCCCTCGCCCCGCCGCATCGCGCGGCTGGTGCAGGGGGCGCGGCGGCTGTTCCCCGGCCTGCCCGAACGGCCCGACCGCGACTGGATGGGCCTGCGCCCCTCGATCCCCGACAGCCTGCCGGTGATCGGCGCCTCGGCCCGCGGGGCCGAGGTGATCCACGCCTATGGCCACGGCCATCTGGGCGTGACGCTGGCCCCGCGCACCGCCGCGCTGGTGGCCGATCTGGTGGCCGGGCGCGATCCGGGGCCCGTGGCCGCGGCGGTGGCGCCGGGGCGGTTCCGCGCCGCTTGGTTCTGAACGCGGCGGCCGCTATAACACCCCGATCCGACACGGGGGGACGGGGTGGCGCGGCTCTGGATGGCAGCGATGGCGCTGGCGGCGCTGGCCGGTCTGGCCGGGCTGATCGCGCTGGCCGACCGTCTGGCGACCCGCTTCTACCTGGCCGAGGCGCATGACCGCGCGGCCAGCACGCTGCGGCTGACCGTCTCGGCGCTGGACGGGCATCTGGCGCGGTTCCAGGTGCTGCCGGCGCTGCTGGCCGATGATGCGCGCCTCCGCGCGACCCTGTCGCCGCCCGCCGACCCCGACCGCATCGCCGCCACCAACCGCTGGCTGGAAGAGACGACCGGCACCGCCCAGTCGTCGGACATCTATGTGATGCGGGCCGACGGGCTGACGGTCGCCGCGTCGAACCACGCCAGGCCTGACAGTTTCGTCGGGCAGAACTTCGCCTTTCGCCCCTATTTCACCCAGGCGATGGCGGGCGGCCGGGGCGAGTTCTATGCGCTGGGCACCACCTCGGGCGTGCGGGGCTATTACTACTCGGCCCCCGTGCGGGGGACCGACGGCCGGATCGCGGGGGTTGTGGCCGTCAAGGTCGGGCTGGACGACATCGAGGCCGGCTGGCGCGACCGCGGCTATCACATCCTGGTCACCGACCCGCAGGGCGTGGTCTTCCTGTCGTCGGAACCCGCCTGGCTTTATTCCGGGCTGCTGCCGCTGACGCCCGACCGGCTGGCCGCCAGCCGCGCCGTGCGCCGCTATGCCGACCGGCCGCTGGGCGAACTGGCGGTGGACCGCCGCCAGGAACAGGGCGAGGCGCTGATCGCCCTGACCGGGGCCGAAGGGGCGCAGGAATATCTGGAACTGACCCAGACCATGCCCCAGGCGGGCTGGACCGTGCATGTGCTGCAGGACACCGCCTATCTGCGTGGCCAGGCGCGGCTGGCGGTGGCGGCCTTCGTGCTGCTGCTGGGGGTGGCGCTGTCGGTCGGGCTGATCCTGTGGCAGCGCCGCGCGCGGCTGGCCGAACGCATCGCGCTGCAGACCGCCGCGCAGGCCGAGCTTGAGGCCCGCGTCGCCGCCCGCACCGCCGATCTGGCGCGGGTGAACGCCCAGTTGGAACGCGAAATCGCCGGCCACCGCGCCACCGAATCCGCGCTGCGCCGCACGCAGCGCGATCTGGTCCAGGCGGGCAAGCTGGCCGCGCTGGGCCAGATGTCCGCCGCGCTGAGCCATGAGATCAACCAGCCGCTGGCCGCCGCGCGCAACTATGCCGACAGCGCGATGATCCTGATCGACCGCGGCGACACCGCGCGCGCGAGAGAGAATGTGGGCCAGATCCTGTCGCTGATCGACCGCATGGCCACCATCGCGCGGCATCTGCGCCATGTGGCGCGCAAGCCCGATCAGCCCTTGCAGGACCTGTCGCTGCCCGCCGTGCTGGACGAGGCGCTGACCATCGTCCGCCCGCGGCTGGACCAGGCCCAGGCGCGGCTGACGATCGACCTGCCCGCGGGCCTGCCTGCGGTGCGCGGCGGCGCCGTGCGGCTGTCGCAGGTGCTGGTCAACGTGCTGACCAATGCCGCCGACGCGGTCCAGGACCTGCCCCGCCGCGACATAAGCGTGACCGCGCGCATCGAGGGCGACCATGTCGTCCTGTCCGTGGCCGATACTGGCCCCGGCGTGCCCGCCGCCATCGCCGAACGCATCTTCGACCCGTTCTTCACCACGAAACGCGTGGGCGCGGGCCTGGGGCTGGGCCTGTCGATCAGCTACAACATCCTGAAGGATTTCGGCGGCGACCTGCGGCTGGCCACCGCGCCGGGCGGCGGGGCCGAATTCCAGCTGTGGCTGCGCCCCTCGGCCCCCGCGGCGATGGCCGCGCAATGACGACCCGCGTCTTCCTGATCGACGACGACGAACCGATGCGCCGGTCGACCGAACAGGCGCTGGACCTGGCGGGCTTTGCCGTCACCAGCTTTGCCACCGCCGAAGAGGCGCTGGCCCGCCTGGGCCCCGCCACCGATGCCGTGGTGGTCAGCGACATTCGCATGCCCGGGATGGACGGGATGACCTTCCTGCAGCGCCTGCGCGAGGTGGACCCCGACCTGCCCGCCATCCTGATCACCGGCCATGCCGAGGTGCCGCTGGCGGTCGAGGCGATGCGCCGCGGCGCCTGGGACTTCATCGAGAAGCCCTTTGCCATCGCGCCCCTGGCCGCGGTGCTGCGGCGCGCCATCGACCACCGCGCGCTGGTGCTGGAAAACCGCCGCCTGCGCGCCGTGGCCGGCCAGCGCGACGATCTCGAGGCGCGGATGCCCGGCCGCAGCGCCGCCATCACCGACCTGCGCTATCGGCTGCGCGCGCTGGGCCCGACCGAGGCCGACGTGCTGATCCTGGGCCCCACCGGCGCGGGCAAAGAGGTCGCGGCCCGCGTGCTGCACGACCTGTCGGCGCGGGCGGGCCGGCCGTTCCTGGTGATCAACTGCGCCTCGCTGCCCGCCACGCTGATCGAAAGCGAACTGTTCGGGCATGAGGCCGGCGCCTTCCCCGGCGCGCTGCGCGCCCGGACGGGGCGGTTCGAACATGCCCGCGGCGGCACCATCCTGCTGGACGAAATCGGATCCCTGCCGCCCGAGGTGCAGGGCAAGTTCCTGCGCGTGCTGCAGGAACGGGTGATCCAGCGGCTGGGTTCGAACGATCCCGTGCCGCTGGACATCCGGTTCCTGGCCGCCTCGACCGCGGATCTGGACGCCGCGGTGACCCAGGGCCGGTTCCGCGCCGATCTCTACTGGCGGCTGGCGGTGGCCACGGTGCGGGTGCCGGCGCTGGCCGCGCGGCGGCAGGACATCCCCGTGCTGTTCCGCCAGCTGGTGCGCGAGGCCGCCGCCCGCCATGGCCAGCCCGAACGCGAACCCCCGCCCGAGATGCTGTCGGATCTGGCCGCGCGCGACTGGCCGGGAAACGTGCGCGAACTGCGCAACGCCGCCGAACGCTTTGCCCTGGGGCTGGACTGGATGGAGGGCGCGGGCCCCGCCAGCGCCGCCCGGCTGGCCGACCGCGTGGCGGGCTTTGAACGCAGCGTGATCGCCGCCGCCATCGCGGCCCATCGCGGGCGGCTGCGGCCGGTCTATGAATCCCTGGGGATCTCGCGCAAGACGCTGTATGAAAAGATGCAGAAACACGGGCTGGACCGGCACCTGATCACCGATGCCGAGGGCGCCGAGGACTGACCCGCCCCGGATGGGTGGAAATCCACCCAATCGCGGCGCGGTGATGTGGCCCTTTCCACCCATCCGGGGCGGGTCAGTCCTCGGCGCC
>JACXUX010000283.1 GCA_014763725.1 Rhodobacterales bacterium | reverse complement strand
GGAACTAAGCCCGCAGCGCCCCGCAACCCAGGACCGCCGATGACCGCCCCCTTTGCCTCGTCGCAGGAATTTCGCCCCTGGCTGGCTGGTCTGCCCGGCCCCGATGCCGCGGCGCGCACTGCCGCCGCAGCCCGCAACGGGATGCTGACCAAGCCGCCCGGCGCGCTGGGCCGAATCGAGGATCTGGCGATCTGGCTGGCGGGCTGGCAGGGCACCGACCGGCCGCGCATCGACCGGCCGTTGATCGCGGTCTTTGCCGGCAACCATGGCATCGCGGCGCGGGGCGTGTCGGCCTTTCCCGCCGCGGTCACGGCGCAGATGGTGGCCAACTTTGCCGCAGGCGGCGCGGCGATCAACCAGCTGGCCCGCGCCGCGGGCGCGCGGCTGACGGTGCATCCCCTGTCGCTGGACCGGCCCACGGCCGACTTCACCGAACATCCCGCGATGACGGAACCCGAGCTGATGGCCGCGCTGGCCGCGGGCTTTGCGGCGGTGACCGACTGCGACCTGCTGGTGGTGGGCGAGATGGGCATCGCCAACACCACCGCCGCCGCGGCGCTGGCCTGCGCGCTGATGGGGGGCGCGCCCGCGGACTGGACGGGCCGCGGCACCGGCGTCGACGACGCGGGCCTGGCGCGCAAGACGGATGTGGTGGCCCGGGGTCTGGCGCGGCACGGCGCGGCACTGGCCTGCCCGGTGCAGGCGCTGCGCCACCTGGGCGGGCGCGAGATCGCGGCCATGACCGGTGCCATCGCCGCCGCCCGCGCGGCGCGGGTGCCGGTGATCCTGGACGGCTTCATCGCCACCGCCGCGGCCGCCGTGCTGGAGCGGGCCGCGCCCGGGGCGCTGGATCACTGCGTCGCGGGCCATGTCGGGGCCGAACCCGGGCACCGGCGGCTGCTGGCCGGGCTGGGGATGGGGCCGCTGCTGGATCTGGGCCTGCGGCTGGGCGAGGGGTCGGGTGCGGCCCTGGCCATCCCGATCCTGCGGGCGGCGGCGGCCTGCCTGTCGGGCATGGCGACATTCGCCGAGGCGGGCGTGGCCACCGCCCCCTAGCCGACCGCCGCCGACCGCGCGGCGCGTTCGTCCTGCAGTTCCTCGATCAGGGCGGTTTCCAGATCGGCGTCCAGTTCGCGCGCCTGTGCCACATAGGCCGCGTTCAGATGCACCGGCTGGTCGGGCACCCAGAGCGCCGCCAGCTCGCGCAGGCCGGCGCGGTCCAGCCGCCAGAAGGCCTGCGACATCCGCGCGGCCTCGTAATCCGTGAATCCTGCGTTTTCCAGCACATAGCGGCCCGCGCGCACGGCGCTGTCAAAGGTTTCGCGGACGATGTCGCTGGCCCCGGCCTGATAAAGTTCATAGACATGCACCCGGTCGCGGGCGCGGGCCACGATATGCAGATCGGGCCGGCGCGCCCGGGCGTGGCGCACGATGCGCAGCGCCGCCGCCGGATCGTCGACCGCGACGACCAGGACTGTCGCCTCGGCCAGGCCTGCGGCGTCCAGCAGGTCGGGGCGCGCGGGGTCGCCGAAGAAGCCCTTGACGCCGAACCGCCGCATCAGCTCGATCGTGGCGGGGTTGTTGTCCAGCACCGTGGTCGACAGGCCCGAGGTCCGCACCAGCCGGTTGACCACCTGGCCGAACCGGCCGATCCCCGCGATCAGCACGCGGCCCTTTTCATCGACCACATCGGGCGCGGGGTCGGCCCCCGGCCGGACCAGCCGCCGCCCCAGCCGGTCCCCCAGCAGGAACAGCGCCGGCGTCAGCAGCATCGACAGGCTGATCGCCAGCACCAGCCCCTGGGCAAAGCCCGGCGTCAGCAGCCCCTGGCCCGCGGCAAAGGCCGCCAGCAGAAAGCCGAACTCGCCCCCCTGCGCCAGGCCCAGCGCGAACAGCGCCAGATCGCGCCCGCGCAGGCCGAAGCCCAGGCCCAGCCCCGCCAGCACCAGCGCCTTGCCCAGGATCAGCGCCAGCGTGCCCCCCAGCACCGCCCCGGGTGCCGAGGCCAGCACCGACAGGTCGATCCCCGCCCCCACTGTCATGAAGAAGATGCCCATCGCCAGCCCCTTGAAGGGGCGGATGTCGGCCTCGATCTGGTGGCGGAATTCCGAATTGGCCAGCACCACCCCGGCCAGGAACGACCCCAGCGCCGGCGACAGCCCCACCGCCTGCATCGCCAGCGCGATGCCCACCACGATGGCCAGGCTGAAGAAGGTCGACATCTCGGGCAGGCGCGCGGCATGGACAAAGCGGAACGCCCGCCGCGACAGGAAGTGTCCCGCCAGCATGATGCCCGCCACCACCGCCAGCGTCAGCGCCGTGACCGCCCAGCCGGGCAGCGTCTGGACCAGCGAGGACAGCGGCTCGGCCTTGTCGGCCTCGCCCGGGTTGACGACGCCATGGGTCGCGGCGGTTGGCACGGCGGGCAGCGTGGCCGCCAGCAGGGGCAGCGCCGCCAGCACGGGCACCACCGCGATGTCCTGCGCCAGCAGCACGGCAAAGGTCGACCGCCCGCCGGCCGACCGCATCAGGTTCTTCTCGCTCAGCGTCTGCAGCACGATCGCGGTCGAGGACAGCGCCAGGATCAGCCCCACGCTGACCGCGCTGGCCGGCGCCAGGCCCAGCATCCACAGCGCGGCGGCCACCAGCGCGGCGGTCAGCCCCACCTGCAGCCCGCCCAGGCCCACCAGCCGGCCGCGCATGTCCCACAGCGCGCGCGGCTCCAGCTCCAGCCCGATCAGGAACAGCATCAGCACCACGCCGAATTCGGCGTAATGCTGCACGTCATGCGTGTCGGCCCCGGTCAGCGCGACCAGCGGCGCGATGGCCGGCCCCGCGGCCAGGTAGCCCAGCACCGACCCCAACCCCAGCCGCATCGCCACCGGCACGACCAGAACGGCAGCCCCCAGGAACAGGACGGCGGTCAGGAACAGGCTTTCCATGGCAGCTCCACTGCTTTGGGGCCGGGGGGCTGCGCCCGTGATGGACCGGGCCCCCGGCGCTGGCACGGCTGCTGCGGGGCGAGGGTCAGGTCCGCGGCAGCTGCAGCGTCACGCTGCGCCCGCCCTTGACATAGGTCAGGCTGTTCTCGCCGATCGCCTTGACCGTGCCGCCATCCAGACGGTCGCCGACCTCGACCTTCTGATAGCGGCCCGAGGGCTGGCGGATCAGCGCGCTGCGGTTGGACGCCGTGCCATAGACGCCGATCAGGTTCAGCCGCGACAGGTTGATCGCGCTGGCAAAGGTCGCCTGCTTGGCGACCGAGGCGCGGGTGGGGATCGAGGGCGCGGCCGAGGCGGGCGGGGCCGCGGCGGCGGCCACGGCGGCCTCGATCGCGCGGTTGAAATCGGCCGGGCGGGCGGCGGGGCGGCGCGACACCGCCACCGCCAGATCGCTGCCCGCGGCCACCGGCGGGGCCGCCGCCAGCGAGGCCGCGGCAGCCGCTGCCGCCAGTTCCGACTGCCGGTCGGCCAGCGCGGCCTTGGATGCGGCCAGCGCCGCGGTTGGGCGGGGCTGCGGGCGGATCGCGGCCAGGCGGGTGTCGACCCCCGGGGTCAGCGCGGCATCGTCATCGTCGCCCGGGTCGGCGGGGGACGGCGGCACCAGCCCCTCGGGCCGGGCGCGGGGCCGGGCCCCGGCCAGCGCCGGGTCGACCGGCGGCGGCGCGGGCTCGG
>JACXUX010000042.1 GCA_014763725.1 Rhodobacterales bacterium | reverse complement strand
CGTCGGGGGCGGGCACCTCGATCAGCCGGGCGCCGGCGGCGGCCCAGGCCGCGCGGGCAGCGTCGGGCGCCGCGGGGCCGTGCAGCAGCCAGACCGGCACCGCCCCCGCGCTGCGGCCGAGCCGGCTGTCCACCGGCAGGCGCAGGCGGCTGTCGAGCACGAGGCGGATGGGCTGATGCGGGCTGCCGAGGTCGCGCACGGTCAGGTCGGGGTCGTCGGCCAGCGCCGTGCCCGCCCCCACCAGCACCGCATCGTGCCGCATCCGCAGCGCATGCACCGCGCGGCGGGCCAGCGGGCCGGTGATCCAGCGGCTTTCGCCCGTGGCGGTGGCGATGCGGCCGTCGAGGCTGGTGGCCAGTTTCAGCGTGACCATCGGGCGGCCCCGGGTGACGCGGGTGAGAAAGCCCTGCTGCAGGGCGCGGGCCTCGGCGGCCAGCACGCCCTCGGTCACGGCAAGTCCCGCCGCGCGCAGCATCGCATGGCCGCGGCCCGACACGCGGGGATCGGGGTCGGTCAGGGCGGTGACGACGCGGGCGACGCCGGCCTGCACCAGCGCCAGCGCACAGGGCGGGGTCTGGCCGTGATGGGCACAGGGTTCGAGCGTGACATGGGCCGTGGCGCCACGGGCCAGATCGCCCGCCTGGGCCAGAGCGACCGTTTCGGCATGGGGCCGGCCGGCGGGCTGGGTCCAGCCGCGGCCCACGACGCGGCCCTGCGCCACCAGCACGCAGCCCACGGCCGGATTGGGCCAGACCCGGCCCAGGCCCCGCGCGGCCAGCGCCAGCGCATGGGCCATGTGGATGGTGTCCTCGGCGCTCACTCCTCGGGCTGGTCCTTGGGCCGAAGCTCGCTGACGAAGCGGTCGAAATCGTCGGCGGCCTGGAAGTTCTTGTAGACGCTGGCAAAGCGGACATAGGCCACGGTGTCGATGCGGGCCAGGCTTTCCATCACGATCTCGCCGATCACCTTGCTGGGGATGTCGGTTTCGCCCATGCTTTCCAGCCGGCGGACGATGCCGCTGATCATCTGGTCGATGCGTTCGGGTTCGATCGGGCGCTTCTGCATGGCGATGCGGATCGAGCGTTCCAGCTTGGTGCGGTCGAAATCCTCGCGCTTGCCGCTGGACTTGATGACGACCAGGTCGCGCAGCTGCACCCGTTCATAGGTGGTGAAGCGGCCGCCGCAGGCCGGGCAGAAGCGGCGGCGACGGATCGAGACGTGATCCTCGGCCGGGCGGCTGTCCTTGACCTGGGTGTCGATGTTGCCACAGAACGGGCAGCGCATGGCCCTTCCCCCCTTGCCGATGACCCATTCCCCCAATCCGGGGGTTGCCTCACCATTACCTACAACAGGATAGCCAGGGCGCGACAGCTTGGGTAGCGAATTCACCCCGCGCCCCAGATGCTGGGGTGGGGATGTGGCGCGGCGGACTCAGATTTTCGTGATGGGTGGCGGTCGCGGGGCGGTCGCGTGCCAGGCGCGTGGTGGGCCTCGGCTGCGGGGTACCGGACCAGACAGGGAGGCTGACGATGACCCGGATGACAGCGAAGGACTTTCCCCCCGCGCTGATCGAACTGTACGATTTCCACGCCCATGGGCGGATTACCAAGCGCGAGTTCCTGGAACGCGCGGCCCGCTATAGCGTGGGCGGCATGACCGCGCTGGCCATGCTGCAGAAGCTGAGCCCCGATTACGCGATGGCCCAGCAGGTCAGCTTTACCGACACCGGGATCTATCCCGAATACGTCACCTATCCTTCGCCCAACGGACATGGCGAGGTGCGCGCCTACATGGTCCGCCCCACGGGCGAGCCGGGCAAGTATCCCGCCGTCGTGGTGGTGCACGAGAACCGCGGCCTGAACCCCTATATCGAGGATGTGGCGCGCCGCCTGGCCAAGGCCGGGTTCCTGGCGCTGGCGCCCGACGGGCTGACCAGCGTGGGCGGCTATCCCGGCAATGACGAAGAAGGCCGCGCGCTGCAGCAGACGGTCGACGGCACGAAACTGATGAACGACGTCTTTGCCGCGGTCGAACATCTGATGACGCATCCGATGTCGACCGGCGCGGTGGGGATCACCGGCTTCTGCTATGGCGGCGGTGTGGCCAATGCGGCGGCCGTGGCCTATCCGGAACTGCGCGCGGCGGTGCCGTTCTACGGCCGCCAGCCCGACCCCGCCGATGTGCCGAAGATCAAGGCCGCGCTGCTGATCCATTATGCCGAGACCGACACCCGCGTGAACGAGGGCTGGCCCGCCTATGAGGCCGCGCTCAAGGCCGCCGGCGTACGGTATGAGGCCTATATCTACCCCGGCGTCGGCCACGGGTTCCACAACGACAGCACCCCCCGCTATGACGAGGCGGCGGCAAACCTGGCCTGGGACCGGACGATCGCGCATTTCCGCACCCATATGGCCTGAGGCGGGGCGGCCCCGGCAGCTCTGGCAAAGTGTCATATTCTTGTTACCATCCTACCTACGGTAGCACGAATCATCGCCTTGCTGCTGATGCCCGGGGCCGCCTTCGCGGCCGATCCGCTGGCGCAGGTGATCTGCGCCCCGCCGTCGGAACTGGTCGACCGGCTGACGCATCAGTACGGGGCGCAGCTGGCCGGCATGGGCCTGCGCACGGTCGAGGCGACCATCGAGGTCTGGGCCACGCGGCGCGGCGACTGGACGCTGGTGCAGAGCTATGCCGACGGCAACGCCTGCATCGTGGCGATGGGCGAAGGCTGGGAACCGTCGCCCCGCGCGACCCGGCCTGACCGCTAGCGCAGGCCCAGATCGGCCAGGGCCCGGGCCAGGCTGTCGGGCAGCGGATCCTCGCGCAGGCGGGCGTCGCCCAGATCGCGGGGGGCATCGGCCGGGTCCAGATAGCGCCAGCCCTGGAACGGGCGGCGCGGGGCGGATTCGGTGCGCACCACCTGGCGGTCCAGCGCGATGGCGCAGCGCGTGATGCCGTCGGCGCCGGTCACCTGATCAAGCGCCACGATCCGCTGCCGCGCCAGGATCAGCCCGCGGAACACCCAGTAGAGCGACCCGCCCGCCAGCACCTGATCGGCGCGCTTGGGCCACATCCGCGTGACATGCACGGGCCGACCCTGCGGCCAGCGCCGGCTGGCCTGCCAGTCGACCAGATCCTCGACCCGGTCGGCGCCCACGCACAGCTTCAGCAGATGGACGTGATCGGCCATGCGATTCCCCCTTGTCCACTGCGCAACGATAGGTCCTGCCCGGCCGGCTGCAAGGGGCTGCGGCGGTTGACCACCCCCGGGGCACGGCCTATCTTGCGTCTGCGCGCGGGTTATCCACAACGCGCTGATCCCCTGCATGTCCTGACCTGACCGGAGAGACCCTGATGTCCCGTTTTGCCGCCCCCATTGCCGAGCAGATCTGGGACATGAAATATCGCCTGAAAGAGGCCGACGGCACCGCCATCGACGGCACGGTCGAGGACAGCTGGCGCCGCATCGCCCGCGCCTTGGCCGAGGTCGAGGCCGACCCCGCCACCTGGGAGGACCGCTTCTACCGCGCGCTGGAAGACTTCCGCTTCCTGCCCGCCGGGCGCATCACCGCCGGGGCCGGCACGGGCCGGGCGGTCACGCTGTTCAACTGCTTTGTCATGGGCACCATCCCCGACAGCATGGCCGGCATCTTCGACATGCTGAAGGAGGCCGCGCTGACCATGCAGCAGGGCGGCGGCATCGGCTATGACTTCAGCACCATCCGCCCGCGCGGGGCCGAGGTGAAGGGCGTGGCCGCCGATGCCAGCGGCCCGCTGTCCTTCATGGATGTCTGGGATGCGATGTGCCGCACCATCATGTCGGCCGGCAGCCGCCGCGGCGCGATGATGGCCACGATGCGCTGCGACCACCCGGATATCGAGGCCTTCATCGACGCCAAGAAGGACCCCGCGCGGCTGCGCATGTTCAACCTGTCGGTTCTGGTGACCGATGCCTTCATGGAGGCGGTCCGCGCCGACCGGCCGTGGGAGCTGGTCTTTGCCGGCCGCGTCTACCGCACCATCCCCGCCCGCGACCTGTGGAACCGGATCATGCGGTCCACCTATGACGTGGCCGAACCGGGCGTGATCTTCATCGACCGCATCAACGCGATGAACAACCTGTCCTATTGCGAGACGATCGCAGCCACCAACCCCTGCGGCGAACAGCCCCTGCCGCCCTATGGCGCCTGCCTTCTGGGCTCGATCAACCTGGCGCGGCTGGTGACCGACCCGTTCGGCCCGGGCGCGGCGCTGGACATGGCGGCGCTGGACGACCTGACCCGCACCGCGGTGCGGATGATGGACAATGTGGTCGACGCCAGCCGCTTCCCCCTGCCCCAGCAGGCCGAAGAGGCGCGGCTGAAGCGCCGCATCGGCCTGGGCGTCACGGGTCTGGCCGATGCGCTGCTGATGGTGGGGCTGCGCTACGGGTCCGACGCCGCGGTGGCCGCGACCGAACGCTGGATGCATGCCATCGCGCGCGCCGCCTATCTGGCCAGCGTGGACCTGGCGCGCGAAAAGGGCGTCTTCCCGCTGTTCGACGCCGACAGGTATCTGGCCAGCGGGTCGCTGCGCCACATGGATGCCGACGTGCGTGCGGCCATCGCCGAACACGGCATCCGCAACGCGCTGCTGACCTCGATCGCGCCCACCGGGACGATCAGCCTTTACGCCGGCAACGTGTCGTCCGGGATCGAGCCGGTCTTTGCCTATGCCTATACCCGCAAGGTGCTGCAGAAGGACGGCAGCCGGACCGAGGAAGAGGTGGTCGACTATGCCGTGGCCCTGTGGCGCCAGCGCTTTGGCGATGCGCCGCTGCCCGACTGGTTCGTGAACGCCCAGACGCTGGCCCCGATGGACCATGTGCGCATGCAGGCCGCGGCGCAGAAATGGGTCGACAGCAGCATTTCCAAGACCATCAACTGCCCCGAGGACATCGACTTCGAGGCGTTCAAGGACGTCTATCTGGCCGCCTGGGACATGGGCTGCAAGGGCTGCACCACCTATCGCCCGAACGAGGTGACGGGCTCGGTCCTGACGGTCAGCGAAAGCACCGAAAAGACACCCGCCGAAACCCCCGCCGCCGTCCACCCCGGCGGGTCGGGGGCCGAGGTGGTCTACCTGTCCGAACCGCTGGACCGCCCCGCCGCGCTCGAGGGGCAGACCTACAAGCTGAAATGGCCCGGGTCGGAACATGCGCTCTACATCACCATCAACGATGTGGTCATCGCCGGCCATCGCCGCCCGTTCGAGGTGTTCGTGAACTCGAAGAACATGGAACACTACGCCTGGACCGTGGCGCTGACGCGGATGATCAGCGCGGTGTTCCGCCGCGGCGGCGACATTTCCTTCGTGGTCGAGGAGCTGAAGGCCGTCTTCGACCCGCGCGGCGGCGCCTGGATGGAGGGGCGCTACATCCCCTCGATCCTGGCGGCCATCGGCGGGGTGATCGAACGCCACCTGGTCACCATCGGCTTCATCCCGGGCGAAGGCCTGGGGCTGAAGGCCGACCCCGAGGCCGCCGTCCTGACCCGGGGCCGCCGCCCCACGCTGTCCTGCCCCGCCTGCGGCAGCCACGACCTGCGGATGATCGAGGGCTGCCTGACCTGCGCCAGCTGCGGCCATTCGAAATGCGGCTGACGCGGCGGCACCTGTCCGCCGCTTGACAAAGGTCAAGTCGCCCCCCGCCCCGATGTGTCGACCTAAATTGACACATCGGCAGAGGGCCCCATGCGCATCGTCTTCGTCCACCCCTAGTACCGCTCGGGCGGGGCCGAGATCGCGGGCAACTGGCCGTCGGCCTGGGTGGCCTATCTGACCGGCCACCTGCGCCGCGCGGGGTTTGACGACATCCACTTCATCGACGCGATGACCAACGATCTGACGGACGACCAGTTGCAGGAACAACTGGTCGCCCTGAAGCCCGATGTGGTGGGCGTCACCTCGATCACTCCCAACATCTATGCCGCCGAACGGGTGCTGGAAATCGCCCGCGACCGCATTCCCCAGGCGCTGCGGGTGCTGGGCGGGGTGCATGCGACCTTCATGTATCCCCAGGTGCTGACCGAGGCGCCCTGGGTCGACGTGATCGTCCGCAGCGAGGGCGAGGAAATCCTGGTCAACCTGATGCAGGCGGTGCGCGATGGCCGCTGGCCCGCCAACCGCCGCAAGATCCGGGGCCTGGCCTTCCGCGACGGGGGCGAGATCGTGGCCACCCCCGCCGCCCCCACGGTCAAGGACATCGATTCCATCGAACCCGACTGGTCGATCCTGGAATGGGACAAATACATCTACATCCCGCTGAACCGCCGCGTGGCCATCCCCAACATGGCGCGCGGCTGCCCCTTTACCTGCAGCTTCTGCAGCCAGTGGAAGTTCTGGCGCGACTATCGCGTGCGCGACCCGAAGAAGGTGGTCGACGAAATCGAACGCCTGGTGAACGACCATGGCGTGGGTTTCTTCATCCTGGCGGATGAGGAACCCACGATCAACAAGAAGAAATTCGTCGAATTCTGACAGGAGCTGATCGACCGCGGCCTGCCCGACCGCATCCAGTGGGGCATCAACACCCGCGTCACCGACATCTGGCGCGACCGCGACCTGCTGAAGTTCTATCGCAAGGCGGGGCTGGTCCATGTCAGCCTGGGGACCGAGGCCGCGGCCCAGATGAAGCTGGACCTGTTCAACAAGGAAACCACCGTCGCCCAGAACAAGGAGGCGATCCGCCTGCTGCGCGACGCCGACATCTTCACCGAGGCGCAGTTCATCGTGGGCCTGGACAACGAAACCCCCGAGACGCTGGAGGAAACCTTCCAGATGGCCTGGGACTGGCAGCCCGACCTGGCCAACTGGTCGATGTATACGCCCTGGCCCTTCAGCCCGCTGTTCCAGGAAATCCGCGACAAGGTCGAGGTCTTCGACTTCTCGAAATACAATTTCGTCACGCCCATCATGAAGCCCGCCGCCATGACGCGGGGCGAACTGCTGGACGGCGTGATGAAGAACTATCGCCGGTTCTACATGCGCAAGGCGCTGTTCCATTACCCCTGGCGCGGCACCGGCTATCGGCGGCGGTATCTGCTGGGCTGTCTCAAGGCGTTCCTCAAGGCCGGGGTGCAGCGCAGCTTCTATGACCTGGGCAAGGTGGGCTACTGGGGCCCGCCGACAAAGGACAGCGTCCATTTCGACTTTGACGGCAACCGCAAGCTGGCCGAGGCGCAGACCGCGGATTGGGAGGCCTCGGCCGACCGTGCGGCGCGGGCGGCCGAACGGCGCGCGGCGGTCAAGGCGCAGATGAAGACCCGGGCCGAGGATCGCAAGACCCTGCGCCTGCCGGACGACGCCCAGCCCGTGCTGGCCTGCGGCGGCGGCACCGCGCAGATGGAAGAGACCTGAGCCATGGCGCAGGCCGCGGCGGGGCCGGACGGGGCGGCCCGGATCGGCCCCAATGCGGTGCTGCAGCTGCTGCCCGTGCTGACGGCGCAGGGCGGTGCGGCCCTGGCCGGGCGGCTGCTGGGGCGGGCGGGGCTGGTGGCCCCGCCGCCCGACACCGCGATGATGCCCGAAACCCCCGCGGCCCGGCTGCATGCCGCGGTGCGGGCCGAACTGGGCCGGGACTCGGCCGCCGTGCTGGCCGCGGCGGGGGCGGGGACCGGGGCCTATATCCTGGCCCATCGCATCCCGCGCGCGGCGCAGGCGGTGCTGCGTGCCCTGCCCGCCGGGCTGGCCGCGCCGATCCTGACCCAGGCGATCGCGCAGAACGCCTGGACCTTTGCCGGATCGGGCCGGTTCTGCGTCGTCTCGCGCCGGCCGGTGGTGGTGACGCTGGAGGACAACCCGCTGATCCGGGGCGAGGTTTCGGACGCCCCGCTGTGCCACTGGCATCGGGCGGTGTTCGACACGCTTTATGGCGCGCTGGCGGGCCCCGGCTGGCGGGCGCGCGAAACCGAATGCTGCGCCTGCGGCGACCCCGCCTGCCGGTTCGAGATCGGGCCCGGCTGACACGGGGTCAGCCCCCGGTCCCCGCACCGGCCCGCACGGCGGCGGCAAAGGCGCGCGCCTCATCCGGTGCGGTGCCCAGCGCCGCGCGCGCCACCGCACCCGTCAGGTCCAGATCCGGGAAGGCCTCGGCCGCCAGATCGGGCAGGGCGCGGCCCGCGCGCCGGGCGCGGTCGCACAGCGCCTTGACCTGCGCCTGTGCCTGCGGCCGCGGCAGGTGACGGGCCAGCGCAAAGCTCAGCCCCTCGGCCAGGATCAGGCCGTTGTCGGCCGCCAGCCCGCGCGCCATGGCCTCGGGGTCGGGGGCCATGCCGGCGGCCAGCCCCTGCGCCAGCCCCAACGCGCGGCCCGCCGCCCCGCACAGGCCCGGCAGCGCCAGCCATTCGGTGAACCAGGCCGCCCCGTCGCGGGCCTGGCGGTGCAGCCCCGCGCCCTGCAGCACGCCCTGCAGCCCCACCGCCTGCCGCGCCAGCGCGACCAGGACCGAGGGCGCCACCGGATTGCGTTTCTGCGGCATGGTCGAGGAGCCGCCGGTTTCCGGCAGGATCACCTCGGCCAGGCCGGTCTGGGTCATCAGGATCAGATCCTCGCCCATCTTGCCCAGCGCCACCGCCAGCTGCGCGGCCCAGGCGCCGAACAGCGCGATCCGGTCGCGTTCGGCGTGCCAGACCTGGCCCGGATCGCCCAGACCCAGCCGGCGCGCCATCCCGGCGCGCACCGCAGGCCCCTGCCCGTCCATCGCCGACAGCGTGCCCGCAGCCCCGCCCAGCTGGACCACCAGAACCTCGTCCCGCAGGGCGGCCAGCCGGGCGCGCTGGCGCGCCACGGGCCGCCCCCAGCCCGCCACCACCGCGCCGAAACTGGTGGGCGTGGCGATCTGGCCATAGGTGCGGGCGGCCATCGGGATCTCGGCCCCGTCCGCCGCCAGCCGGGCCAGGTCGATCAGCAGCGCATCCAGCCGCGCCCCCCAGTCGTCCAGCAGGATGCGCAGCCGCAGCACCAGCGCGGTATCCATGATGTCCTGGCTGGTCGCCCCCCAATGGACAAAGGCCGCCGCCTGCGGATCGTCCATCGCGGCGCGAAAGGCCGAGACGAACCCCGGCACCGGCACGCCGTTGCGCGCGGACTCGGCGGCCAGTGCGCCGGGGTCCAGCGTGACGGTGCGGGCCGCGCGGGCGATGGCTGCGGCGGCCTCGGCCGGGATCAGGCCCAGATCGGCCTGGGCCTGGGCCAGCGCGGCCTCGACCTGCTGCATGGCCTGCAGCTCGGCGGCCTCGGCGAACAGGGCCTGTGTCGCCGGATCGGCGAACAGGGCGGCGTGGACGGCATGGTCGGCGGGCGACAGCGGCACGGGATCAGGCCGCGTCAGGCAGCGGCAGGCCCAGGATCGCGCGCGCCGTGCGCCAGTCGGCCACCGGGCGCTGATAGCGGTCGCACAGGTCGACCACCCGCTGCACCAGCGCGGCATTCGAGGGGGCCAGCCGCTCGCGGTCCAGTCGCACGTTGTCCTCCATCCCCGTGCGGGCATGGCCGCCGGCGGCCACGCACCATTCGTTCAGCACGATCTGGTTCGGCCCGATGCCCGCCGCGCACCAGGGCACATCGGCCCCGAACAGCCGCCGCACGGTGTGGATGTAGTAGTCGAACACGTCGCGGTCGGCAGGCATGGCGTTTTTCACCCCCATCACGAACTGGACATAGGGCCGGGCGGCGATCTGGCCGCGGTCCCACATCTCGCGCGCCTTCAGGATGTGGGACAGGTCGAAGGCCTCGATTTCCGGCTTGACCCCATGGGTCCGCATCTCGGCCGCCAGCCAGTCGACCAGATCGGGCGGATTTTCATAGACCCGGGTGGGGAAGTTGTTCGACCCCACCGACAGGCTGCACATGTCGGGGCGCAGCGGGATCATGCCGCCGCGCGCCTGGCCCGCGCCCGACCGCCCGCCGGTGGACAGTTGCACGATCATGCCGGGGCAGTGGCGGCGCACGCCCTCCATCAGCCGGGCGAAACGCTCGGGGTCGCTGGTCGGGCGGCCCTGGTCGTCGCGCACATGGGCGTGCACGATGGTCGCGCCCGCCTCGTAGGCCTGATGCGTGCTTTCCACCTGTTCGGCGATGCTGATCGGCACCGCGGGGTTGTTGTCCTTGGTGGGCAGCGAGCCCGTGATCGCGACGCAGATGATGCAGGGGTTGGCCATGGGTCGTCACATGTCGAAGAAGACGGTTTCATCCGCGCCTTGCAGGCGGATGTCGAAGCGGTAGGCGCCGGGGCCGGTCCTGCGGGCGATCAGCGTGCGCAGCCGTTCGCGGGGTTCGATCCGCGCCAGGACGGGGCAGCTGTCGTTGTCCTCGTCCTCGAAATAGATCCGCGTCTGCAGGCCCAGGTTGATGCCGCGCGCCACGATCCACAGCGCCACATGCGGCGCCATCAGCCGCCCGTCGGGATAGGGCACGCGGCCCGGCTTGACGGTGCGCAGCGTCCATTCCCCGCTGTCGAAATCGGCGATGATGCGGGCCCAGCCGGTCACCGCCGGGTCGGCGGGCCCGCGCGGGTCGTTGCCGGGATAGATGCCCGCCGCATCGGCCTGCCAGCTTTCGATCAGCGCATCGCGCAGGATCATGCCCGCGCCGTCCTGCACGGTGCCGGTGATGGTGATGTGGTCGCCCAGGGCGCCGGGGCCGATCGGGCTTTCGCCCAGGTCCTGCGGATAGATCCCGGCATTGCCCAGCTTGTTCGGCGTCAGCCCGATGTGGACATAGGGCCCCGCCGTCTGCGAGGGGGTTTCCTTCAGATAGTCCAGACGCTGCATCACATCCCCTCCGGACGGTTTTCAAAGACCGACTGGCGGCGGCCGCGCAGCACGATGTCGAACTTGTAGGCCAGGCAATCCATCGGGATCGCGCGGTTCATGTCCAGCGGCGCCACCAGCGATTCGATCGCCTTTGCCGTGCCGATGGTGTTGACGATGGGGCAGCGCGCGATCAGGGGATCGGCCTCGAAATACATCTGGGTGATCAGCCGCTGGGCAAAGCCCGACCCGAAGACCGAGACGTGGATGTGCATCGGCCGCCAGTCGTTCACCCGGTTGGGCCAGGGATAGGCGCCGGGCCGGACGGTCAGGAATTCATAGCTGCCGTCCTGCGCCGTCAGCGTGCGCCCGCAGCCGCCGAAGTTGGGGTCCAGCGGCGCGGCATAGCCGTCCTTCCTGTGGCGATAGCGGCCGCCGGCATTGGCCTGCCAGATTTCGACCAGCACCCCGGGCACGCCGCGGCCGGTTTCGTCCAGCACCCGGCCGTGCATGATGATGCGTTCGCCGATGGCGGGCTGGCCGGTGAAGTTCAGGATCAGGTTGTTGTCCAGCCGGCCGATCATGGACTGGCCGAAGGCGGGGCCCGTTTCCTCGGACAGGGTGGACCCCATCGCCACCAGCGGCCGGAACGGCGCGCGGGTCATCGAGGTCTTGTAGCCCGGCGTATAGGCCGGCGGGTGCCAGTCGCGGTCGCGAAAGAACAGCGGGCCGCGGTCGGCGGCGGGGCCCTGGGTCATGCTTTGCCCTCCATGTCGGCAAATGTCTCGCGTGCGATCCTGATGGCGTGGTTGGCCCGCGGCACGCCGGCGTAGATCGCGACATGCAGCAGCGCCTCCATCACATCCGCCGGGCTGGCGCCGGTGTTGCGCGTGGCGCGGATGTGCATGGCCAGTTCGTGGTCGTTGCCCAGCCCCGCCAGCAGCGCGATGGTCAGCATCGACCGTTCGCGCAGCGGGATCGTGGGGCGCGACCAGACATGGCCCCAGGCCGCCTCGGTGATCAGGGCCTGGAAGGGGGCGTCGAAGTCGGTCTTGGCGGCCTCGGCACGGTCGACATGGGCATCGCCCAGCACCTGGCGGCGGGTGGCCATGCCCTGGGCGTGGCGGTCGGGGTCAGACATGGCCGATCTCCTGCAGGAAGGCAGTCAGATGCGCGGCCATGGCGGCGGGCGCCTCGACCGGGGGCAGATGGCCCACATCGGGCAGGGTGACCAGCCGCGCCCCGGGGATCAGGGCCGCGGTGTCGGCCACCACCGCGGGCGGGGTTGCGCCGTCGGCCACCCCCGCGATGGCCAGCACCGGCAGGCGCAGCGCCGCGGTGGCCGCGCGCCGGTCGGCCACGGCCAGCGCGCGGCAGGCCGCGACATAGCCCGCCGCGGGCGTGCGGATCAGCATGTTGCGCCAGGCGGCCAGTTCGGGCCGGGCCAGGAAGGCGGGCGAAAACCAGCGCTCCATCACCCCGTCGGCGATGGCGGCCAGCCCGCCGTCCTGCACGGCGGCGATGCGGGTGGCCCAGCTGTCGGCGGTGCCCAGCCGCGCGGCGGTGTTCGACAGCACCAGGCCCGCCAGCAGGTCGGGCCGCAGGCTGGCCAGCGCCTGACCGATCAGCCCGCCGATCGACAGGCCGACAAGGACCACCCGATCCGCCCCCGCCGCCCCGATCACCGCCAGCGCATCCTGCGCCAGGCTTTCATCGCCGACCTCGGCCGCGATGTCGGACAGGCCGTGGCCCGGCTTGTCCCAGCGGATCAGGCGCAGGGTCGGCGGCAGATGCGGCAGCAGCCCGTCCCACAGCCGCAGGTCGGTGCCCAGCGAATTGGCAAAGATCACCGCAGGCCCGGTGGCGGGCCCGTCGATCCGGTAATGCAGCGCGCCCCAGGGGCGGGTCAGAACCTGCATGGCCTGTCCTCCTTGTCCATCACCTTGCACGAAGACATTCTGCAGGAAACTGCAAAATGCAAAGCAGGTCATGCCCGGAAGGTTATGGATGTCAGGCGGGCAGCAGATCGGCGATGCGTCGGGCCAGCGCGGGCAGCGCGGCGGGCGACAGATCGTCGGCCACGACCCTCCGGGCAGGGCCCTGGCCTGCGGCCTCGCGCTTCTTGGCATAGCGGGGGTCGTAGTGGCGCGCCATCAGGTCGGCGGCCAGGTCCTGCACCTGCCCCGCGGCGGCCAGGGCCAGCCAGTGCTCGATCACGCTGGCCGCATGCAGCGGCCGCAGCAGGTTGATCACCCGCGCCAGTTCCGCCGGATCGGCCACCAGATCGGCATAGGCGCGCGCCAGATAGGCGGCGCGGGCCGCGCGCGGGGCGGCGATCTCGATCCGCGGGGCGGCGACCATCGCCTTCCACAGCGTGGGCGGCAGGTAGAGGTTGCCGACCTTGCTGCTTTCGGCCTCGACCACCACGGGGCGGGCGGGGTCCAGCCGCGCCAGCGCCAGCGCCACGGCGCCTTCGAACGCCTTCTGCGCGGGCTGGCCGCCGGGGCGATGGCCGAACAGCGATCCGCGATGGTTGGCCAGCGCCTCGAGGTCGATCACCTGCACGCCCAGCGCCGCCAGATGCGCCAGAACCTCGGTCTTGGCGCTGCCGGTGTTGCCGTCCAGCACGACCAGGGGCTGGGTCAGGGGGCGGTCATAGCAGGCCTCGGCCACCAGGCGGCGCCAGCTGCGATAGCCGCCTGCGACCGTGTCGACGCGCCAGCCCACCTGGCCCAGGATGGTGGCAAAGCTGCCCGACCGCTGCCCGCCGCGCCAGCAGTAGACCAGCGGGCGCCAGCCGCCGGGCTTGTCGGCCAGCGGCCCCTCCAGATGGCGGGCGGCGTTGCGGGCGACCAGGGCCGCCCCGACCTTGCGCGCGGTAAAGGGGCTGTCCTGCTTGTAGATCGTGCCCACGCGGGCGCGTTCGTCATTGTCCAGCACCGGCAGGCTGATCGCGCCGGGGATGTGATCCTCGGCCCATTCGGCGGGCGAACGGACATCGATGATCGTGTCGAAGCCAAGCTCGAACACATCGGTCAGGCGGGTCAGGGTGACGGGCATGGCGCGGCTTCTACCGCCTTGCGCGGGCGGGGGGAAGGGGCGCGCGCCTCAGCCCTGGTCGCGCAGCACGCGGGCCGGGCGCGCGGCCAGCGGCCGCCAGGCAAAGGCCAGCCCCGCCGCCAGCGTGGCCAGCACGCCCCCCAGCACGATGGCCAGTGCCGAGACGGGTTCGAAGCTGTAGTCGCCCTCCATCACGAAGGTCATCACCGCCCAACCCGCCGCAGCCCCCGCGACGATCGCCACCCCGGCGGCGGCGGCGCCCGCCAGCCCCGCCCGCAGCGCGAAACTGGCCAGGATCTGCCCGCGCGTGGCGCCCAGGGTCTTCATCACCGCGGCCTCATACAGGCGCGCGCCCTCGCCCGCCGCAGCGGCGCCGATCAGCACGACAAAGCCCGTGACCAGCACGGCGCCTGCGGCCCAGGCGGTGGCCTGGGCGATGGCGGTCAGCGCCTCGGCCACGCGGTCGATGGCCTCGCGCACCCGCACCGCGGTGATGTTGGGATAGGCGGTGGCCAGATCGCGCAGGATCGCGGCCTCGGCCCCCGGATCGGCATAGACGGTGGCGATATGGGTATGCGGCGCCCCGGCCAGCGCGGCGGGGTTCATCGACATGACAAAGCCGATGCCCGCGGTTTCGAACCGGACCTCGCGGAAGCTGGTCACGGTCGCCTCGATGTCGCGGCCCAGGATGTTGACGGTGATCGCGTCGCCCAGAGCGAGGCCGATCTCGGCCGCTTCCTCGGCGGCGAAACTGACCTGCGGCGGGCCCTGATAATCCGCGGGCCACCATTGGCCCGCCGTTATCACGGTATTGGCCGGGGGGGCGGCCGAATAGGTCACGCCGCGGTCGCCGCGGATCACCCAGTGGTCGCCCGCCACCTCGGCCGCGGGACGGCCGTTGATGCGCGTGATCACGCCGCGCAGCATGGGCGCGCTGTCCACCCGGCTGACGGCAGCGTCGCCCTGGACGCGGGACAGGAACCCCGCGATCTGGTCGTTCTGGATGTCGACGAAGAAGTAGGACGGCGCCCGTTCCGGCAGGTCGCGGGCGATGGCCGCGCGCAGGTTGGCGTCGATCTGGCCCACCGCGGACAGCACGGCCAGGCCCAGGCCCAGCGACAGCACGACGCTGGCGGTATCCGACCGCGGGCCGCCCAGCGCGGCCAGCGCCAGCCGCAGCGCCACGCGCCCGCGCGCCAGGCCCCCGCGCGCCAGATGCCGCGCCAGATGCCGCAGCCCCAGCGCCGCCACCGCCAAGAGCGCCAGCGACCCTGCCACCCCGCCCGCCGTGCCCAGCGCCAGGTCGGTCGTGCCCGACATCAGCACCGCGCCCCCCACCAGCGCCAGCGCCAGCCCCGCCAGCGCCGCCAGCCAGGGCCAGCGCGGCCAGCGCAGGCCCTGGCTGGCGGCGCTGGCGGGGCTGGCGCTGGCGCTGGTGG
>JACXUX010000041.1 GCA_014763725.1 Rhodobacterales bacterium | reverse complement strand
GGCGAAGGGGGCGGCGGCGTGGTCATCTGGTCCTGTCCGGTGTTGCTGCTATCTTACCCGCCGACAGGGCAGGCGCCAGCGCGGCGGCCGGGAAAGGGGCATAAAGATTGCGTGACGCGACGGCGACCCAGGCGCGGCTGCTGGCTTGGTATGACACGCATGCCCGGGTGATGCCCTGGCGCGTGGGCCCGGCCGACCGGGCGGCGGGGGTGCGGCCCGATCCCTATCGCGTCTGGCTGTCCGAGGTGATGCTGCAGCAGACGACCGTGGCCGCGGTCCGCGGCTATTTCCGCCGCTTCACCGACCTGTGGCCCACGGTGGCCGACCTGGCCGCGGCGCCCGATGCCCAGCTCATGGCGGAATGGGCGGGGCTTGGCTATTACGCGCGGGCGCGCAACCTGCTGGCCTGCGCGCGGGCGGTGGTGGCCGACCACGGCGGCCGCTTTCCGCAGACCGAGGCGGGCCTGCGCGCCCTGCCCGGCGTGGGCCCCTATACCGCGGCGGCGGTGGCGGCCATCGCCTTTGACGAACCGGCCGTGGTGGTGGACGGCAACGTCGAACGGGTGATGGCGCGGCTGTTCGCGGTGGAAACGCCGCTGCCCGCCGCCCGGGCGGATCTGCGCCGGCTGGCCGGCACGCTGACCCCGCGGCACCGGCCCGGCGATCATGCCCAGGCGGTCATGGATCTGGGCGCCACGATCTGCACCCCGCGCAAGCCGGTCTGCGCGCTCTGCCCCGTCTCGGCGGACTGTGCCGCGCGCGACATGGGGCTGGCGGCCGACCTGCCGCGCAAGGCGCCGCGCGCCGCCCGCCCCGAACGGCAGGGCACCGTCTGGGCCGCGCTGCGCGCCGATGGCGCATGGCTGCTGGAAACCCGGCCCGCGCGCGGGCTGCTGGGCGGGATGCCCGGCTTTCCGGGCGACGGCTGGGATGGCGCGGGCGGCCCCGAGCCGCTGCCCGCCCCCTGGGCCGAGGCGGGCGAGGTGCGCCACATCTTCACCCATTTCCACCTGCGGCTGCGCGTCCTGGCCGCCCGGGTCGAGCCCACGGCCGAACCCCGCCGCGGCCGGTTCCGCCCCCCGGACGAGGTGCGGCCCGACGACCTGCCCACGCTGATGCGCAAGGCGCACGATCTGGCGTTGGGCGAGCTTTCGTCACGTTGATGCCGCATCGGCATGGTCCTAGGCTGAGGCCAGAGGTGCCGTCATGACCACGATCCCCGCCGACCGCGTCGCCCGCCTGTCTGCCGCGCTGCCGTTCTGGCTGTCGCTGGGGCTGTTCCCGCTGATGGCGCTGGCGGCGGCGCGGGGCGGCTGGGCGGTGGCGCTGCCGCCGGTCTACGCCTGGGGGCTGTTCACGCTGCTGGACGCGCTGACCGGCCGGAACGAGGACAACGCCGACCCCGCCACGCCCGACGCCGCGCTGACCTGGTATCGCGCGCTGACGCTGGTGTGGTTCCCGCTGCAGGCGGTGCTGCTGCTCGCGCTGCTGGCCTATGTGCCGCGGGCCGAACACCTGGGGCTGGCGGAACGGCTGGGGCTGTTCTTCGGCATGGGGGTGGTGTCGGGCACCATCGGCATCAACTATGCGCATGAGCTGATGCACCAGAGAAACCGGCTGGAACGCACGCTGGCCGACCTGCTGCTGGCCAGCGTGCTCTACAGCCATTTCCGCAGCGAACATCTGCGCGTGCATCACCCCTGGGTCGGCACCCCGCGCGATGCCGTGACCGCGCGATATAACGAGGCGTTCCACCGCTTCTTCGCCCGCGTGCTGGTGGAATGCCGCCGGTCGGCCTTTGCCGCCGAACGGGCGATGCTGGCGCGGCGCGGGCTGCCGTGGTGGCACCGCAGCAACCCCTACTGGCGCTATTGGGCGCTGCAGGCGGGCTTTGTCGCGGCGGCGGCGCTGCTGGGCGGCTGGGCCGGGCTGGGGCTGTTCCTGTGGCAGGCGGGCGTCGCCGTCTGGCAGCTGGAGCTGACGAACTATGTCGAGCACTACGGCCTGACGCGGCGCCACCTGGGCGGGGGGAAATACGAACATGTCCTGCCGCGGCACAGCTGGAACGCCGACCACCGCGCGACCAACTGGCTGCTGATCAACCTGCAGCGGCATTCCGACCACCACTACAAGCCCGACCGCCGCTTCCCCCTGCTGCAGACCTATGACCGGGACGAGGCGCCGCAACTGCCGCATGGCTATCCGGTGATGACCGCGCTGGCCATGGTGCCGCCGCTGTGGCGGCGCGTGATGAACCCGCGCCTGCGCGCCTGGCGCAAGCGGTTCTATCCCGACATCACCGACTGGACGGCCTACAACCGCGGCACCAACCCGCCGCCGCGCGCCGCGCTCTGACCGTCGGCACGACAGGTCGATCAAATGCTGCGCATCGGCGCGGCGGCATTTAGCGATGTCTTAGGGGTTGGGGCGCTTTTCTTCCTCTGCATCCCCGACGGGATGGCGCGGGGCCTGCGGGTCCCGCACCGGCCAGAACGCCCGAACCGCCCGCATCGGGCATTCCTGCCGCCAAAGCGCGGCTGACGCGAAAGGACATGAGTCATGTCGTCGATTCTGACCAACAACAGCGCCATGGTCGCGCTGCAGACGCTGAAGACCATCAACTCCGGCCTGTCCAAGACGATGGAGGAAGTCTCGACCGGCAAGTCGGTCGGCTCGGCCCGCGACAATGCCGCGGTCTGGGCGATCTCCAAGGTGATGGAGGCCGATGTCGCCGGCTTCGGCGCCATCTCGGAAAGCCTGTCGCTGGGATCCAGCACCGTCTCGGTCGCCCGCCAGGCGGCCGAAACCGTCACCGATCTGCTGACGCAGATGAAGGAAAAGATCGTCGCGGCCCAGGAAGACAACGTCGACCGCGACAAGATCCAGACCGACGTGGACGCGCTGGTCGAACAGATCGAGGCCGTGGTCTCGGCCGCCCAGTTCAACGGGCTGAACCTGGTGAACGGCACGGCGGGCGCGTCGATCGACGTGCTGGCCTCGCTGGACCGTGACAGCTCGGGCAACGTGTCGGTGTCGAACATCAGCGTGGACACCCAGGATCTGTCGACCGGCAACTACACGGCCAGCGCGGTGCTGACCGGCTCGACCGGGGTTTCCGCGACCGAGGATGCCGCGGCCTTCGTCCTGGACACCGGCGGCGGCACCGGCGACATCGTCATCGCCGCCGGCGCCAGCTTTGCCGAGGGCGACAGCATCTCGATCACCATCGGCGACCAGAAGGCGACCTATACCGTCACCGCCGAGGATGTCGCCGCCACCACCACGTCCGACATCGTGGCGGTGGGCCTGAAGTCGGCGGTCGAGGCGCTGGGCATCGACGGGCTGACGGTCGACTATGACAGCAGCACCCCCGGCACGCTGACGTTCACCAACGGCGGTACGGTCGACCTGACCGTCGCCGCCCAGTATGAGAACGCCGGTTCGGGCGGCCTGGGCCTGCTGTCCACCGTCGACGTGACGACCCCGGCCAACGCGGCCACCGCGCTGGCCAATATCGAGACGATGTTGCAGACCTCGATCGACGCGGCTGCGGCGCTGGGTTCGGCCCAGCAGCGCATCGACACCCAGGCCAACTTCATCAGCAAGCTGAGCGATGCGCTGAAGGCCGGCATCGGGTCGCTGGTCGATGCCGACATGGAGGAGGCCTCGGCCCGGCTGACCGCGCTGCAGACCCAGCAGCAGCTGGGCATCCAGTCGCTGTCGATCGCCAACCAGGCGCCGCAGAACATCCTGTCGCTGTTCCGCTGATTCGGGCGGGCGCCCCCGCGGGGGCGCCCCCTTCCCCGGCACAGGCCCCCTCAGCGCCCTGAAAGGAATCCCCCTTGTCCACGCTCCAACTGGCCCGGACCGCCTATGCGGCACCGGATGCCCCCACCCGCACCCCGCGCGGCCTGGAATACGACCTGCTCGCCCGCATCACCCACCGGATCCGCGCCGCCAGCGCCCAGGGCCGCACCGGCTTTCCCGCCCTGGCCGCCGCGCTGCACGACAACCGCCGCCTCTGGACGGCCCTGGCCGCCGATGTCGCCGCCTCGGGCAACGGGCTGCCGCCGTCGCTGCGGGCGCAGATCTTCTACCTGTACGAATTCACCGACCAGCACAGCCGCAAGGTTCTGGCCGGCAACGCCGACCCCGACGTGCTGGTCGACATCAACACCGCCGTCATGCGCGGGCTGCGCGGCGAAGGGGGCGGGCCATGACCGGTCTGATCCTGAAGCTGGGGCCGCACGAACGGGTGCTGATCAACGGCGCCGTGATCGAGAATGGCGACCGCCGGTCGCGCCTGGCCATCATGACGCCCAACGCCAACATCCTGCGCCTGCGCGATGCGATCCACCCCGAACAGGTGAACACGCCGGTGCGCCGGGTCTGCTATATCGCGCAGCTGGTCCTGTCGGGCGATGCCGACCCGGCCGAGGCGCGGCTGCAGCTGCTGCGCGGCATCGAACAGCTGAGCCAGGTGCTGACCGACCCCGACAGCCGCGCCAAGCTGGCCGCCGCAACCACCGCGGTGATCGAGGATCAGCACTATCAGGCCCTGCGCGCGCTGCGCATGCTGTTGCCGCGCGAGGAACGCCTGCTGGCCGCCGCGCGGGGGACCGCGGCGTGCTGACCTGGCAGGCCACGGTGCCGCTGGGCGGGGTCGGCGGGCTGCTGTTCCTGAAACGCACGGCCGCGGCGCAAAAGGCCGCGCTGACCGCCAGCGCCCCGGTCGCCCGCGACATCGCCCATTTCCGCGAACGGATCGGCCAGATCCGGACGGCCGAACAGCTGGTCGGGGATCGCCGCCTGCTGACCGTGGCGCTGACCGCCTTCGGGCTTGAGGCCGAGGTGAACAACCGCGCCTTCGTCCGCAAGGTGCTCGAGGAAGGCACCCTGACCCCCGGCGCACTGGCCAACCGGCTTGCCGGCCAGGCCTGGCGCGACCTTGCCGCCGCCTTCGGCTTTGGCGACTTTCCGGTGCCGAACACGGTCAAGTCGGATTTCCCCGACCGGATCCTGGCGCGCTTTACCGAACAGAGCTTTGAACTGGCGGTGGGTCAGGTGGACGATTCGCTGCGCGTGGCGCTGTTTGCCGCGCGCGAGCTGCCGCAGATCGCTGCGCGCAGCCTGTCGGACGACGGCAAGTGGTATGCGCTGCTGGGCTCGGCACCGCTGCGCAGCTTTGTCCAGGGGGCGCTGGGCCTGCCGCAGCAGTTCGCGGGCATCGACCTGGACACCCAGGTGACCATGCTGCGCGACCGCACTGCCGCCCTGTTCGGGGGGCAGGGGCGGGTCGAGGACCTGACCTCGCCCGAGGCGATGGCGACCCTGGAACGGCGCTATCTGGTGCGCGAACAGGCGCTGGCCCAGGGCGGGGGTGCCACCGGGGCCGCGGCAGCGCTGCAGCTGTTGTCGGCGGCGCGGGGCTAGCCGGCGGCGCGGGGCCAGGTGGTGGCCTTTCGGCGCCATCCATGCTATGGATGGTGGCATGAACGGCATCAGCCCCAACATATCCCCGACCCGCCCCCGGATCCGCCAGCTGGACGAATCCGTGGTGAACCGCATCGCCGCGGGCGAGGTGGTGGAACGCCCGGCCTCGGCGGTCAAGGAACTGGTCGAGAATGCGCTGGATGCCGGGGCGCGGCGCATCGCGGTCGACTTTGCCGATGGCGGCAAGACGCTGATCCGCGTCACCGACGACGGCTGCGGCATGACGGCCGACGACCTGCCCTTGGCGTTGACGCGGCACGCGACGTCCAAGATCGACGGGTCGGACCTGCTGGAGATCCGCAGCTTCGGCTTCCGGGGTGAGGCGCTGCCCTCGCTGGGTGCGGTCGGGCGGCTGACGGTCACCAGCCGCGCCGCGGGCGAAACGGGGGCCACGCTGTCGGTCGACGGCGGCCGGATGGGCGACCCGCGCCCCGCCGCGGCCGCCCCCGGCACGGTGATCGAGCTGCGCGACCTGTTCTATGCCACCCCCGCGCGGCTGAAGTTCCTGCGATCCGACCGGGCCGAGGCGCAGGCGATCGCCGAGGTGATGCGCCGCCTGGCGCTGGCGCAGCCCGGCGTGGGCTTTACCCTGCGCGACCGGACCGGCGGGGGCGAGGGGCGCGTGGTCCTGCGGGCCGAGGCCGAGACCGGCGATCTGTTCGGCGCGCTGGCCGGCCGGATCCGCCGCCTGCTGGGCGCCGACTTTGCCGAGGCCGCGGTGCCCGTGGCCGTCGACCGCGACGGGCTGCGGCTGACAGGGTTCGCCACGCTGCCCACCCATGCGCGCGGGGCGGCGGTGGCGCAGTTCTTCACCGTGAACGGCCGCCCGGTGCTGGACCGCCAGCTGTATGGCGCGCTGCGCGGGGCCTATGCCGACCTGCTGGCGCGCGACCGACATCCGGCCGCGGTGCTGGACGTGGCCTGCGACCCCCAGCTGGTCGACGTGAACGTCCACCCCGCCAAGGCCGAGGTGCGCTTTCGCGACGCGGCCGGGGTGCGCACGCTGATCGTGACGGGGGTCAAGGCGGCGCTGGCCGCCACCGGGCCGCGCGCGCCCGGCTCGCTGGCCGCGGCGACGCTGGCGGCCTTTCGCCCGGAACCGGCCGCGCCCGCGGCCCCGCGCGTCTATCAGATGGACCGACCCGCCCCCCCGTTGCTGCGGCAGGTAGCGGCCTGGCAAGCCCCCGGCCTGGCCGAGGCGCCCGCGGCCCGCGTCGAACCCGCCCCCGAGGACCCCGATACCACGCACCACCCGCTGGGCGCGGCGCGGGCACAGCTGCACGGCACCTATATCGTGGCGCAGACCGACCGCGGCATGGTGCTGGTCGACCAGCATGCCGCGCATGAACGGCTGGTCTATGAACGGCTGAAACGCCAGATGGCCGACCGCGGCGTGGCAGCCCAGCCGCTGCTGATCCCCGAAATCGTCGATCTGCCCCCCGCCGACATCGCGCGGCTGACCGCCGCCGCCGCCGACCTGACCCGCCTGGGGCTGGAGGTCGAGCCCTTTGGCCCCGGCGCCGTTGCCGTGCGGGCGACGCCGGCGATCCTGGGGACCTGCGATGCCGCGGGGCTGGTGCGCGACGTGCTGGACACGCTGGCCGATGGCGGCAGCGCGGGGGATGAGGGCGGCCCCCTGCGCGGCCGGATCGACGCCATCCTCAGCCGGATGTCCTGCCACGGGTCGATCCGCGCCGGCCGCCGGATGACGGCCGAGGAAATGAACGCCCTTCTGCGCGAGATCGAGGCCACGCCCCATTCCGGCCAGTGCAATCACGGCCGGCCCACCTGGGTGGAACTGCGGCTGTCCGATATCGAACGGCTGTTCGGCAGAACCTGACCAGCCCCGGTGTCACCCGTGGGGATGCGTCACATCCGCAGGAAGGGCTGCGCCAGTCGCGGCAGCAGGCTGTTGAAGCGCAGCGGCGCATCGGTGGCGGCCAGGCAGATGCAGTCGGCGTCGGCCTCGGCCACGGGGGTATGTTCCACGCCCTGGTCGGCGACCTCCAGATCGCCGGGGCCGAAACGGTCGGATTCGTCGCGGAAGGCGCCCTGCAGCACCAGCGTCAGTTCGGTGCCGCGGTGGCCGTGGTCGGGAACCGCCTGACCCGCGGGAATATACAGCAGCCGCGCCACGCCGCCGGGCGCGGTGGGAAGGATCGCCTGCCGCACGCCCAGACCCACCGGCCGCCACTTCACCGCCGCCAGATCGCCGCCGACATAGTCGCGCAGCGGCGCGGGAAACAGCCCCCGCGCGGGCCGGTCCACCTGCCGCGGGCGCGCCGGCGCGCCGGTCAGCCGGGCCAGCGTCGCGGTCAGACTGTCCTCGTCCATCGCGGCGGGGTCGCAATCCTCGATCAGCGTGCCGCCCACCGCATCAAAGGCGGACAGCCGCGCGCGGCATTCATCGCACAGTGAGATATGGGTGGCGGCAACCAGCGAGAAGGCCTCGGGCAGCTGGCCTGCGGAATAGGCCATCAGCAGCGCGTCGGTCAGGTGGTGGCGGATCGTCATGTCCTTGGCCCTCAGGTCATGCTCTGGCGCAGTCGGTCCAGCGCCAGGCGGATGCGCGACTTGATCGTTCCCAGCGGCAGGCCCGTTTCGGCGGCGATCTCGGTATGGCTGAGGTCGCCGAAATAGGCCCGTTCGATCAGGGCGCGCTGTTTCTCGGGCAGCTGGGCAAGCGCCTCGCCCAGCCGGCGTGTGTCTTCCGCCAGTTCGAAGGCGTCTGCCTGGTCGGGCTCGGGTTCCGGGCCCCAGGGCAGGTCTTCGGGTTCGGGCCGGCGCGCCTTGCGCAGCGTGTCGATCCGGCGGTTGCGGGCGATGGTGAACACCCAGGTCGCCACGCTGGCGCGGGCCGGGTCGAACAGATGCGCCTTCTGCCAAAGCGTCGCCATCACGTCCTGGGCGCATTCCTCGGCCAGCGCGGCACCTGCGCCGGATTTCATCAGGAACGCCTTCACCCGCGGGGCGAAATGGCGGAACAGGGCAGCAAACGCCTGCGTGTCGCCGTGATCGCGCACGCGGATCACCAGCGCCGCCCAGTCCGGTTCCGTTTCGCTGACCTTCACGCTGCCCTCTGCCGCAAGGCGGCCCAGGGCCGCGCGCGCAACATAGGCGCTGACCGGGACCAGTGCATCCGCTTTCTGCATCAGGGCTGCCTTGGGTGTCATGCCAGGGTTACGGGGCCTGCCGGCGGGCGGATCACCGTTCCGTGCGAAAATCGACAGCAGGATCGCAATTTCTGCACAGAGAGCAGGTTGCTGATCCGGGGCCGGGACTGGCGCGTATCCGCATGGTAGGGACAGGGGCTGACCCGAACCGGGCAGGAACGCAACCATCAGACGGGGACGACACAGGCATGCCATTCGAAAAACCAGGCAGCACGACGCGGCGGATCGCGGTCATCGGCGGGGGCATCTCGGGCATGGCGGCGGCGCATCTGCTGGCAAAGGACCACGCCGTCGTGCTGTTCGAGGCCGAGCCGCGCCTGGGCGGGCACGCCCGCACCGTGCGGGCGGGCAAGCGGGGCGACCAGCCGGTCGACACGGGCTTCATCGTCTTCAACCGCGTGAACTATCCGCATCTGGTCGCGCTGTTCGAAAAGCTGAACGTGCCGATCGCCGACAGCGACATGAGCTTTGGCGCCTCGATCCGCGGCGGCTGGCTGGAATACGGGCTGAAGAACCTGGACGCGGTCTTTGCCCAGCGGCGCAACCTGGTCAATCCGCGGTTCCTGCGGATGCTGCGCGACGTGATACGGTTCAACGCCCAGGCGCTGCAGGTGGCGCAGAACCCGAACCTGACGCTGCGCGAATTTTTGCGCGATCTGGGCACCGGCGACTGGTTCCGCGACCATTACCTGCTGCCGCTGTCAGGCGCGATCTGGTCCACCCCGTGCGAGGCGGTGCTGGACTTCCCCGCCCGCGCGCTGGTGCGGTTCTTCGAAAACCACGCGCTGCTGTCGCATACCGGCCAGCACAAGTGGTTCACGGTGCGGGGCGGGTCGATCGAATACGTCCGCCGGCTGCAGGCCGCGATGGTGGCCCAGGGGGTCGACCTGCGGCTGGGCGCACCGGTGACGGCGGTGCGGCGCGATGAGCTGGGCGTGACGGTGCAGGCGCAAGGCGGCCTGCCCGAGCTGTTCGACGAGGTGGTGCTGGCCACGCATTCCGACATCTCGCTGCGGCTGCTGGCCGATCCCTCGGCCGAGGAACGCGCGGCGCTGTCGGCCGTGCGCTATCAGCCGAACCAGGCGGTGCTGCATTCCGACCCCGCCGTGATGCCGAAGAGCCGCCGCGCCTGGGCCAGCTGGGTCTATACCGAACCGGCCGGGCCGCGGCCCGAACGCATCGACCTGACCTATTGGATGAACTCGTTGCAGCCCATCCCGAAGGACGATCCGCTGTTCGTGACGCTGAACGCCAACCAGCCGATCCGCGCCGATCTGGTGCAGGATACGGTGTCCTACCATCACCCCGTCTACGATCTGGCGGCCGAGGCGGGGCGCGACACGATCCGCCGCATCAACGGCACCCGCGGCACCTGGTTCTGCGGCGCCTGGATGCGCGACGGGTTCCATGAGGACGGCTTTGCCAGCGCGGTGGATGTCGTCCACGCGATGGCCGAACCGGGGCAACGGGTGGCGGCATGAGCGCGGTCGAGCATCTGGCCGGGGAAACGGTGCATGTGCGGCGCGGCGCAGTGGCGAATGCCTTCCGCTATGGCGTCGACTATGTGCTGCTGGACCCGACCCGGGCGCAGGGGCCTGCGCTGTTTTCGCGCAACCGGCGGAACCTGGCCGCGGTCTGGGACCGCGACCACGGCGGCCCGCCCGGCAAGGGCGAGGGCATCGCCTGGCTGCACCGCGTGCTGGCCGACCACGGCCTGCCGCCGGCCGACCGGGTGCTGCTGCTGACCCAGCCGCGCATGCTGGGCCATGTGTTCAACCCCGTCAGCTTCTGGCTGTGCCTGGATGCGGACGGCGCGCTACGCGTGGTGGTGGCCGAGGTGACGAACACCTTCGGCGACCGGCACAGCTATCTGTGCCACCATGCGGACCTGGGCCCGATCCGGCCCGACGACCGGCTGCGCGCGCACAAGGTGTTCCATGTCTCGCCCTTCCAGCCGATCGCGGGGGAATATGTGTTCCGCTTCGACATCCGGGCGGACCGGGTGGGCATCTGGATAGACCATCAGAACGGCGAGGCGGGGGTCTACACCAACCTGACCGGCACGCGCCGCCCGCTGACGACGGCGGGGATCCTGCGCGCCTGCCTGCGCCGGCCGCTGGGCAGCCGGCGGGTGCTGGCGCTGATCCACTGGCAGGCGCTGCGGCTGTGGTGGAAGGGCGCGCGCTATCGCGACCGGCCCCAGCCCCCCGCGCAGGAGGTCAGCCGATGACCGCCCCCGCCGCCGCGCGCGCGCTGCAGGGCAGCCCGGGCCTGTGGCCCTGGACGGCCTTTTCCGGCGTGGTCGCGGCGGCGGGGCTGCCGATCTATATCCATGCCCCGGCGCATTACGCTGCCGCGCATGGCGTGTCGCTGGCGGCGCTGGGGGCGGTGCTGGGGGCGCTGCGGCTGCTGGATGTGGTGCAGGACCCGGTGCTGGGCTGGCTGGCCGCGCGCGGCGCGGCGCGACGCGGCCTGTGGGTCGCGCTGGCCGCCGTGGTGGCGGCGGCGGCGATGGTCGGGCTGTTCCTGCCCGCGCTGCCCGCGCCGCCGCTGGTCTGGTTCGCGCTGACGCTGACGGCGCTGTTTTCCGCGCATGGGTTCCTGACCATCGTCTTCTATGCCCAGGGCGTGCAGCGGGCGGCCGGTCTGGGCCCCGATGGCCATCTGCGCCTGGCATCCTGGCGAGAGGGCGGGGCGCTGGCGGGCGTCTGCCTGGCCGCGGTGCTGCCCACGGCGCTGGCCGGGGTCACCGGGGCGCCGCTGGCGGCCATGGCGCTGGTCCTTGCGCTGGCGCTGCCGGCGGTCGTGCTGCCCATGCGGGGCCAGTGGCAGGCCGCGGCCCCGGCGCCGGGCCGCGCCTGGGCGGGCTTTGCCCGGGTGCTGGCCGATGCCCCGGCGCGGCGGCTGTTGCTGATCGCGCTTGTCAATGCCGCGCCGGTTGCCGTCACCTCGACGCTGTTCCTGTTCTTTGTCGAGGCGCGGCTGCAGGCGCCCGGGGCGGCCGGGCCGCTGCTCTTGCTGTTCTTTGCCAGCGCCGGGGCCGCGGTGCCACTGTGGGGCCGGCTGGCCGCCCGGCATGGCGCGCGCCGGGCGCTGCTGGCCGCCATGGGTCTGGCCGTGGTGGCCTTTGTCGGCGCGGCCCAGCTGGGCCCGGGCGACGTGACGGCCTTTGCGGTGATCTGCGTGGCCTCGGGCATCGCGATGGCGGCGGATGTGACGATCCTGCCCGCGCTGTTTTCCCGGCGCCTGGCGCATCTGGGCCCCGATGCCGCACAGGGCTTCGGCCTGTGGAATTTCGTGTCGCGCGTGACGCTGGCGCTGGCGGCGGTGACGCTGCTGCCCTGGCTGGAGGCCCGCGGCCTGGTCGCGGGCGGCGCCAACGATGCGGCGGCGCTGGCTGCGCTGACCCAGGCCTATGCCGTGCTGCCCTGCCTGCTGAAACTGGTGGCGATCGCCCTTCTGGCCGCCACATCACCCGAGGAGAGCTGAAAGATGTCCCCCCTTGCCGCCTTCGCCCTGGGTGCGGCCGCGATGCTGGCGGTCGTCGTCCTGGTGCTGCGGAAGCTGGCCTTCCGCCACCGTCCGCTGTCCGACCTTGCCAGCCAGACGCCCGTCTTCGACGTGCGCCGCCACCTGAACGGCCCGATCCTGTGCGAGGGGCTGATCTACGGCCCCACCGGCCGCGTCGCCTCGCGCTTCGTGGCCGAGATGGAGGGGACCTGGACCGGCGACACCGGCCGACTGACCGAACGCTTCCGCTATGACAGCGGGTCGGAACAGCGCCGGGAATGGCAGCTGACGCTGCTGCCCGACGGGCGCATCCGTGCCACCGCCCCCGATGTGGTGGGCGAAGGTTCGGGCGAGGCGGCGGGCCCCGCCGTCCGCCTGCGCTATCGCCTGCGGCTGGAACCCGACGCGGGCGGCCATGTGCTGGACGTGACCGACTGGATGTATCTGTGCGAGAACGGCACGATCATGAACCGCAGCCGCTTTACCAAGTTCGGCCTGCCGGTGGCGGAACTGGTGGCCACGATGCGGCCGATGCCCGCGACCGCGGCTGCCACAGACACCGCCCCGCGGGGCGACGATCCGGCGCTGGCCGCGGAATGACCGGCTTTTCGGGCAAACGCTACTGGCTGGTCGGCGCGTCCGAGGGGCTGGGCCGCGCGCTGGCGCAGCAGATGGCGGCCGAGGGGGCCGAGCTGATCCTGTCGGCACGCGATGCCGGCCGGCTGGCCGAGCTGGCCGCCGGCCTGCCCGGCGCCCGCGCCGTGCCCTGCGACGTGGCCGACGACGCCTCGGTCGCTCGGGCGGCCGAGGCGGCGGGGCCGGTCGACGGGGTGGTGTTCCTGGCCGGCGTCTACTGGCCCATCGCCGCCCAGGACTGGGACGCCGCCCGTGTCACCGCGATGTGCGACGTGAACTTCACCGGCTGCGCGCGGGTGCTGGGGGCGGTGGTGCCCGGCATGGTGGCGCGGGGGTCGGGCCATATCGTCATCACCGGGTCGCTGTCGGGCTTTCGCGGGCTGCCTGGGGCGGTGGGCTATGCCGCCAGCAAGGCCGGCTGCATGATGCTTGCCGAATGCCTGCAGGCCGACATGCACGGCACGGGCGTGCGGGTGCAGGTGGCCAATCCCGGCTTCATCCGCACCCGGCTGACGGCCAAGAACGACTTTTCCATGCCCTTCCTGATGGAGCCCGAGGCCGCCGCGGCCGCCATGCTGGCGCATATGCGCACGCGCCGGTTCAAGGCGAACTTTCCGCGGGTGTTTTCCTGGTTCTTCCGGCTGGGCCAGCTGATGCCCGATGCGCTGTGGTATCGGCTGGTGGCGCCGCGCCGGGGTTAGGGCGCGGTCGCGGGCAGCTGCGCCAGATGGCGGTCGAACTCGGCCCGGGCGCGGCCCCAGACACCCGCCGAGGGGTCGTCCAGCGTCCGCAGATGCGGCAGCAGCTGGGCCGCGAAATCCTGGCTGCTTTCCAGCGGCAGCAGCGAGGGCAGGTTGTCGATCGCCATCACGTCCAGCGGCGGGTTCTGCCAGACCCGCAGCACCGGATCGGCCCAGTCCGTCGCCCGGTCATAGACCCGCACGGGCGAAAAGTCCGAGGTCGGGTCGCAGGCGATGTCGCCGATCACCCGCAGCGCCCGCGGCGCCGCCAGGGCCGAGGCGGGCACGAACACCGGGCAGCCCGGCCGCGCCAGGATGCAGTTCAGGAACAGCTCATGGTCCAGCACCTGGGGGAAGGGGCCGCCATGGGCGGTTTCGGCCATGTCCCAGGCGGTGACGGAAACGCCCAGCGCCCGGCACAGGTCGGCCGCCCCGCTGCCCACCCGGCCCAGCGCCCCGATGACCAGCGCGCGCGGGCGCGCCAGCCCCGCCAGATCGCGGGCCAGATCGTCCAGCATCGCCTGCCGGTCGGGCCAGCCGGTCACCGCGGGGCAGATCCCGCCGCGGGCCTGCGCGGCCCAGGCCCGCAGGCTGACCCCCGCCCCGGCATAGCCCGCCCAGTAGCCAAAGGCCGCGACGCGCCGCCCGCTGTCATCCACCAGCGATTCCAGATCATACAGAACCCCGCCGCCCTGGCGGAACCGCGCCAGCAGGCGCTGGCCCGCCGGCTGGCCCTTGTAGGCATGGCCGAACAGGATGTGGCGGTGGCGCAGGGGCGTGCCATCCTCGGGCAGTTCCTTCAACCCGAAGATCAGCGCCTCGGCCGGGGCCGTGGGCCAGCTGCCCCAGGGGGCCAGATCGCAGCCCGCCGCGGCATAGGCGGCATCGGCCACCACCCGGCGCGGGCAGCACTCCACCGTCACCCGGAACCCGGCGGCGATCAGCGCCGCGGCACCGTCGGACATCAGGCCGGTGCGATCCTCGTTCGGGCGCTGTTCGGCGCGCAGCCACAGATGCGTCATCGGCGGGGTCCCCGGGCCAGAGCGGTCTTGTCAGCGGGGGGCACCGATAGCACATTCGGCGCACGGAACCAGCCCCGGGGAAAGGCGCAGGCATGACGGCACGGCGGTGGCGGCGGCTGATCCCCGCGACTTCATCCATGAACCTGAACGCCATTCCGCCGTACTTGACTACCTCAACCGCGCACTACGCTTTGACGGCTTCGAAGTGCAGCAACAGGGCGGCCGAATGCGCCTTGTCGAAGCTGGCAAAGGCGTGCCTGTCTTGGCGGAGTTGGCAGGTCTGTCAGAGGTGATCGACTTCGACACTGTGAGCCGTGATCTGGATCGCGCCCTCGCCAGTAGCCAGACCGACCCGGAGGATGCCGTCACTGCTGCGTGCAGCACGATAGAAAGCGTGTGCCGGTCGATCCTAATCGAGCTTGGGCTGCCGCTCCCCCCGAAAAAGGACGTTCAGGGGCTCTACAATGCCGTCAAGCAGCCACTTGGTCTGTCCCCCGACCGCTCTGATATCGACCTCCTGATCGCGGGTGATGTTCGGCAAGTCCTTTCTGGCTTGGCCACGATTATCGGAGGGGTGGGAGCCCTTCGCACCCATGGCGGCGACGCCCACGGCCGCGAGAAGGGCTTTGCGAGGATTGACACGCGAATTGCCCGGTTGTCGATCCATGCCGCCAGCACGGCAGCGCTCTTCCTTATCGAGACCTGGCAACGCAAATACCCTGCC
>JACXUX010000282.1 GCA_014763725.1 Rhodobacterales bacterium | reverse complement strand
GCGCGGGGCTGCCCGTCTCGACCGCGGCGATGAAGCCCGTGACCGCGCCCGTGATCATCATCCCCTCGACGCCCAGGTTCAGCACGCCCGCGCGTTCCACCACCAGCTCGCCCAGCGCGGCCAGCAGGATCGGCACCGAGGCCACGATCAGGCTGGCCACCAGGATGGCCGGATCGATCCCGCCCAGATCCATCACGCGGCCCTCCCGACCGTCAGCCGCACACGCCAGTTCGACAGCAGGTCCAGCGCCAGCAGAAAGAACAGCAGCATCCCCTGGAACGCCTGGATCGCGGCCGCGGGCAGCCCCAGCATGAACTGCGCCAGCTCGCCCCCGATATAGGTCAGCGCCATCAGCAGCCCCGCCGCCAGAATGCCCAGCGGGTTCAGCCGGCCCAGAAAGGCCACGATGATCGCGGTGAACCCATAGCCCGCGTTGAAGTCGATGCTGATCTGCCCGGCGGGGCCGGCCACCTCGAACAGCCCCGCAAGCCCCGCCAGCGCGCCCGAAATCCCCATGCACAGCACCACCAGCCGGTCCGGGCGCACGCCCGCGAACCGCGCGGCCCTGGGCGCCTGCCCCGCCAGCCGGATCTGGAACCCCAGGATGTGCCGGCCCAGCAGCCACTGCGCCCCCACCACCGCAACCAGCGCCGCCACCACGCCCCAGTGCAGCCCCGTGCCCGCGATCAGCTCGGGGTTGGCCGCCGCCGGATACTGGCTCAGGTTGCGGCTGCCGGGAAAGCCTCCGCCCTCGGGGTTTCGCAGCGCCCCCAGCGCCATCGCGGCCAGCATGTTCTGCGCCACATAGACCAGCAGCAGCGACACCAGGATCTCCGACGTGCCGAACCGCACCCGCAGCAGGGCCGGGATCATCGCCCACAGGATGCCCCCCGCGGCCCCCGCGATCACCATCAGCGGAAAGACCAGCCACAGATCGGCGGGGTAGAAGGCCAGCCCCACCGCCGCGCCACAGATCGCGCCGGCGATATACTGCCCCTCGGCCCCGATGTTCCAGACCCCGGCGCGGAACCCCAGGCTCAGCCCCACCGCGATCAGGATCAGCGGCCCCGCCTTGACCAGCAGCTGCGGCCGCGAATAGGCCGCGAACTGCGGGTTGAACAGCGGATCCCAGAAGATGGTGCGGATCGCCGCCACCGGGTCCTTGCCCAGGGCCGCGAACATCAGCCCGCCCGCCAGCATGGTCAGCACCACCGCCAGCACCGGTGTCGCCGCCGCCCAGGCGCGGCTGGGGGTCGGCCGCCGTTCCAGCCGGATCATGCCCGCCCCCCTTCCTCTTGACCCAAATACCCGCAGGGGGGACGGGCGCGTCCCGCGCCCGGGGGGGCGGCACGCCCCCCTGACCGGTCAGGGACCATGATGCGCCACCTCCATGCCATGCGCCCCGCCCATCATCAGCCCGATCTCCTGCACCGTCAGCCCCTCGACCGGGCGCGCCGGGCTCAGCCGGCCGCCGTTCAGCGCGGCAAAGCGGTCGGCGATCTCCAGCAGTTCGTCCAGGTCCTGACTGATCACCACCACCGCCGCCCCGGCCGCCGCGCGGTCCAGGATCGCCTGCCGGATCGCCGCCGCCGCCGCGGCATCCACGCCCCAGGTGGGCTGGTTGACCACGATCACCGCGGGGTCCTGCAACAGCTCGCGCCCCACGACGAACTTCTGCAGGTTGCCGCCCGACAGCGCCCGCGCGGCCACGCCCACGCCGGGCGTGCGCACGTCGAACCCCGCGACGATGCCCTCGGCAAAGGCGCGTGCGCCGGTCCAGTCGATCAGGCCCCGCCGCACCAGCCCCTTGCGGATCGCCCCCGACAGCAGCGCGTTTTCCGTCAGCGTCATGTCGGGGGCCGCGGCATGGCCCAGCCGTTCCTCGGGCGCGGCCACCAGCCCCGCGCGGCGGCGCGCATCGGGCCCGGCCTGCCCCATCGGCACGCCCGCGATCGTCACCATCCCGGGCGCCGAGGGCAGTTCGCCCGACAGCGCCAGCAACAGCTCGTCCTGGCCATTGCCCGCCACCCCGGCGATGCCCAGCACCTCGCCCCGGCGCACGGCAAAGTCGACCTCGCGCAGCGCGGTGCCAAAGGGCACGGGCGAGGCGACCGACAACCCCCGCACCGCCAGCGCCACCTCGCCCGGCGCGCGCGCGGCCCGCCGTGGCGGCGTCAGCGTCTGGCCCACCATCAGCTCGGCGAGGTCGCGCGCGCTCACCTCGCGCGGGGTGCAGGTCGCCACCACCCGCCCGCGGCGCAGGATCGTGGCCCGGTCGCACAGCGCGCGGATCTCCTCCAGCTTGTGGCTGATGTAGAGGATCGCCGTCCCCTCGGCCGCCAGCTGGCGCAGGGTCTGGAACAGGATCCCGACCTCCTGCGGGGTCAGCACGCTGGTCGGTTCGTCCATGATCAGCAGGCGCGGATCCTGCAGCAGGCAGCGGATGATCTCGACCCGCTGGCGTTCGCCCGCCGACAGGTCGCCAGCCCGGCGGTCGGGGTCCAGCGGCAGGCCGTAGTCGCGGCTGACGCGGGCGATGCGCGCCGACAGGTCGCGCATCGGCGGCGGGGTTTCCATCCCCAGCGCCACGTTCTCGGCCACGTCCAGCGCGTCGAACAGGCTGAAGTGCTGGAACACCATCGCCACGCCCGCGGCCCGCGCCTGGCCGGGCTTGCGCGGCGCATAGGGCGCGCCCTTCCAGGTCATGTGCCCGGCATCGGGCTGGACCAGGCCATAGATCATCTTGACCAGCGTGGACTTGCCCGCGCCGTTCTCGCCCAGCAGGGCATGCACCTCGCCCGGGGCGATGGCCAGGTCGACCGCGCTGTTGGCCACCACGCCCGGATAGGCCTTGGTCAGCGCCTCGATGCGCAAAAGCTCCGTCATCCCGTCGTCTCCGCCCGCAGCCGCACCGGCGGGGCGGCCAGTATCCCCGCCGCCACCCCGATGGCAATGGCCTGGGGATGCTTGCCCAGCGCCGGCTGCCCGATCGGGCATTCGAGGCGGGCGATCGCCGCCTCGGCATGGCCCAGCGCGCGCAGCCGCGACCGGAACCGCGCGGCCTTGGTGGCCGACCCGATCACCCCTGCCCGCGCGAAGCCGTGCCGCAGCAGGCGGTGGCACAGCTCCAGGTCCAGCGCATGGGAATAGGTCAGCACCAGATGCTCGGCCGTCCCGGGCGCCTCGGCCACCAGCGCCGCGGGGTCGGGCGCGGGGCGCACCACCACCCCCGGCGGGATGTCGGGCGGAAAGCGGTCGGGCCCGGTGTCGACCCAGGTGATCTGCAGCCCCGGCAGCGGCGCCAGCACGGCGACCAGCGCGCGCCCCACATGGCCCGCGCCCCAGATCCACAGCGCGCGCGCGGGCGCGGCCAGCGGCTCGACCAGCCAGCCCTGCAGGATCTGCACCCCCGCCAGCACCCCCTGCGCCCGCGCCCGGTCGACCAGCCGCGCCACCGCCAGCGGCATCGGCCGGCCGTCCAGCGGCCGGGCGAACAGCCCCGACCCGGGCACCAGGGCCAGGGCCGCGGCATCATAGACCTCGGTCACCAGGGTGACGGCCCCGCCGCAGCACTGGCCCAGCCCCGGGCCCAGCGCCACGCGGTCGACCCGGCGGCCCGCCGCCAGGCCGCGCGCCACCGCCATCGCCTGAAACTCCAGCGCGCCGCCGCCGATCGTGCCCTGGGCGCCG
>JACXUX010000281.1 GCA_014763725.1 Rhodobacterales bacterium | reverse complement strand
GCCGAGGGGGCCGAGGCCGCCGAACCCGCCCCGGTCGAGATGGAGGTGTTCTACACCTTCGTCTGGGCGCCGCGTCCGCGCGGCGGCGACCGCCGCGGGCCCCGGCCCGCGCGGGCCGCGGGCGATGCCGCCCGCGGCGAGCGCCGCGACCGGGCGCCCCGTGGCGGCGACCGCAGCCAGGCTGATCGGGGCCAGGGTGGTCCGCGCAAGGGCCGCGACGGCGGCCGTGGCGCCCAGGCCGCAGCGGATGCCCCTGCCACCGCGCAACCGGCCGAGGCGACAGCCGCCCCTGCCGCCGAACGCGCCCCGCGTCCCGACCGCCCGCAGCGCGGCGACCGGCCCCGGCCCGAGGGCCCGCGCCCCGAGGGCAAGGCCGAAGGCGGCCGCCCCCGCGGCGAAGGCGGCCGTCCGCGGGATGAGGGCAAGCCCCGCGGCCCCGACCGCGGCGATCGCGGCGGCAGTGGCGGCGGCAAGAGCTTCGAGGCCCGCCCGCCCCGCAACGACCGCATCGACCCCGACAGCCCCTTTGCGGTTCTGGCCGCACTGAAGGGCAAGGTCTGAGCCTTGGCGCCCCCGCCGCAGCCGCAGGTCCGTCTGGACAAGTGGCTGTGGCACGCGCGCTTCTTCCGCACCCGCACGCTGGCCACGGGCCAGGTCGAGGCGGGCGCGGTGCGCGTGAACGGCCTGCGGGTGGTCAAGCCCGCCCGCATGGTGGGCCCGGGCGACGTGCTGACCTTCGTCCAGGCGGGCCAGGTGCGGGTCATCCGGGTGCTGGACACCGGCCTGCGCCGCGGTCCCGCGTCCGAGGCACGGGCGCTTTATCTCGATCTTTCCGCGCCGCTTGATCCTGCGCAAGGCGCCCCCGATCCGGCGCGGCTTGAATGACTGCCGTGCCTGATCTAGCTAGACGTGGAACCAGCGAAGGACGCCTGCCATGACCTATGTGGTGACCGACAACTGCATCGCCTGCAAATACACCGATTGCGTCGAGGTCTGCCCGGTAGACTGTTTCTACGAGGGCGAGAACATGCTGGTGATCCACCCCGACGAATGCATCGACTGCGGCGTGTGCGAGCCCGAATGCCCCGCCGACGCGATTCGCCCGGATACCGAGCCCGACATGGACAAGTGGGTGGAATTCAACCGCAAGTATTCCGAGATGTGGCCCGTGATCGTCACGCGCAAGGACCCGCTGCCCGAGGCGACCGAACGCGATGGCGAGAAGGACAAGCTGTCGAAGTATTTCTCGGAAGCGGCAGGCCCCGGCGGCTGATCCGCGCCCCTGCAGGGCGGCCTTGCCGACCGCGCAAGGCGACCGGCCCTCAGGAGAGTTGGAATCTGGGAGTTTCCGTGCTATCACTTCACGACATACCAACACGGAAGCCCGATTCCAGCCGCGGGACTGCTCCCCACGGCGGAAATTCCTGTGACAGTTGACCCTGAACGGCCGAAGCCCGCGCTTCGCCTCAGGGTCTTGTCGTCGGACGGGGTCCCATCGAGGAAGCGACTGAATGACCAAGACCAAGAAGCCTGAGTTCCGCCCTGACGAATTCGTGGTCTATCCGGCGCATGGCGTCGGACGCATCCTGTCGATCGAGGAACAGGAAATCGCCGGCTTCAAGCTGGAGCTGTTCGTCATCACCTTCGAAAAGGACAAGATGACGCTGCGCGTGCCCACGCATCGCGCGCTGGACATCGGCATGCGGCAGCTCAGCTCGCCCGATGTGGTCAGCAAGGCGCTGGAAACGCTGAAGGGCAAGGCCAAGGTCAAGCGCGCGATGTGGTCGCGCCGCGCGCAGGAATACGAACAGAAGATCAACTCGGGCGACCTGCTGTCGATCGCCGAGGTGGTGCGCGACCTGCACCGCGCCGAGGACCAGCGCGAACAGAGCTATTCCGAACGCCAGCTGTACGAGGCTGCGCTGGACCGTCTGACCCGCGAAGTGGCCGCCGTCGTGGGCACCGACGCCGCCGGCGCGCAGAAGCGGGTCGATGATGTGCTGATGTCGCGCGCGGCCTGAACCGGGCGTTGCATGTAGTCGGGGGGCGCGGGGAAACCCGCGCCTTTAGCAGTCAGGGGGCCGGCTGCAACGCGATCACCAGCGTCACGCTGGCGGTCAGCGACACCTCGCCCCCCGCCACGGGCACGGCATCCATCGCCGCGGCCTCGGCCCGGAACATCGGCTGCGGCTGCCAGCCCTGGCCGCCTTCGCTGATCTCCAGGATCGGGCCCAGCTGCGTGCCTGCCGCCTCGGCCAGCAGGCGGGCGCGGTCCAGCGCGCGTGCAACGGCGGTGCGGCGGGCCTGATCCAGCAGGGGGTCCGGCGCGCTGATCCCGAAGCTCAGCCCGTGCAGCGTGTTGGCGCCGTCGCGCACGGCCGCGTCCAGCACCGGACCCAGCACGCCCAGATCGCGCACCCGGACCGTGACCATGTTCTGCGCGGTATAGCCCGTGATCCGCGCGGGCGCCCCGTCGTCCGCGCCCTGCCAGTCGGGCGACAGTGACAGGCCCGTGGTCTGGATGTCGCGTGGCGCGATCCCGGCCGCGGTCAGCCGGTCCATCACGCGCGCCAGTTCGGCCGAATTGGCCACCATCGCCGCCGCGGCCGTCTCGGCCCGGCTGGTCACGCCCAGCGTGACCTGGGCCACGTCGGGCGGCGCCTCGACGCGCGCCTCGGCCGTCACGGTGATGCGGCCCTGGGCCCAGCCGGGCAGGGGCAGCGCCAGCGCAAGGCCGACGATCAGGGCGGAAAGGGGGATGCGCATCGGGGGTCTCCTTGCACGGATGCGACAAAATCCCACGGAACGGCCCGCGCGCCCAGGGCTGCGGGGGCGTTTTCCTTCCCTTTGGCGAAAAGCTGCTGTATCCGCGGGATGTGGGGGTCGCGCCGCCTCGCCCGGGCGGCGGGTTTGTGCTAGAGCCGCAACATGAAGCCGAATTTCGCCCTGAACCTGACCGAGGCCAGCATCGGCCTGCTGCATCGCACTGCGCGCGGCTGGGTCGAGATCGGCTCGGTCGCGCTGGACGATCCCGATCTGGCCGAGGCGTTGGGCTATCTGCGCCGGTCGGCGCTGGGGCTGGATCCGCGGGGGCTGGCGACCAAGCTGATCCTGCCGAATTCGCAGATCCTGTATACCCAGGTCGAGGCGCCGGGGCCCGATGCCGCCGCACGCCGTGCCCAGATCCGTGCCGCGCTGGACGGGCTGACGCCCTATGCCGTCGATGAACTGGCCTTCGACTGGCGCGGCACCGGCGCCACGGTGCAGGTGGCCGTCGTCGCGCGCGAGACGCTGGACGAGGCCGAGGCCTTTGCCCGCGAACACCGGTTCAACCCGGTGTCGTTTGTCGCGATCCCGGGCCCGGGCCAGTTCGCGGCGGAACCCTGGTTCGGTCAGGCCGCCGCGGCCGCCGACCTGCTGGCCCCGGGCGAGAAGGTCGAGCGCGATCAGGATCCCGTCCAGATCGTGCTGCGCGAACCGCCGCGCACGGCCGACCCGGTGGCGGCGGCGCCCGATCCCGTGGTCGCCGCGCCCGCCGCGCCCGAGGTGCGCGCCCCCGACCGCCGCGCGCCGCGCGCCGCCCCCACGCCCGAGCCCGCCGCGGCCCCGGCGGTCGAGATGGTGGAACCCGCCTTTCCGCCGCCGCAACGCCGCAAGGCGCCCCGGGCCGAGCCCGCGCCGCCGCAGCGCCCGGCC
>JACXUX010000040.1 GCA_014763725.1 Rhodobacterales bacterium | reverse complement strand
CGCGGGGGGTCGGGCGCCCGACATGGAAACGCCGCGGGGAGGGAGGCCCCGCGGCGGTTCACGCTGGACTGGCGGGAGGGAGGCCCGCCGTCTGGCTTGCCATCACGGGAGGGAGGGCCCGTTCCGGCAGGAACCGCAGGGAGGGATGGATGCGGCCCCGTCATTCCCGCGGCGGCGCCCCGCCGCGTCATCACCCGATGTAAGCCCTGCCGCGCGGGATGCAACTTGACCCAGGTCAACAACCGACCGTTTGGTCCATGCCAAGTTGTCGCATCAGGCGCGCCTTCTCGCCCGTGTCGCCGGCATCGCCGATGGCGTCCCCCAGCGCCTGCAGCGAGGCGATGCTGTGGCTGGCGCGAAAGCTGTCGACATGGGGCAGCATGGCGCGGATGCCCTGGGCGCGCGGGGCGAACCCGTCCCAGCGCAGCAGCGGGTTCAGCCAGATCAGCCGGCGGGTGGACAGGTGCAGACGCTCCATTTCACGCGACAGCTGGCCCGCATCGTCGCGGTCCAGCCCGTCGGTGATCATCAGCACCACCGCCCCCTGCCCCAGCACCCGGCGCGACCAGTCGCGGTTGAAGGCATGCAGGCAGGCGCCGATGCGCGTGCCGCCCGACCAGTCCTGCGCCTCGGCCCCCGCGGCGGCCAGCGCGGCATCGACATCGCGGTGGCGCAGGTGGCGGGTGATGTTGGTCAGCCGCGTGCCGAAGGTGAAGGCATGCACCCGCGCCCAGCCCTGGCCCTTGCGGTTGGCCACCGCATGGACGAAGTGCAGCGCGAGGCGCGAATACTGGCTCATCGAGCCCGAGATGTCGCAGAGCACGACCAGATTGGGCCAGCGCGTGGTGGGCCTGCGGCGGGCGAGTTCGGTGATCTCGCCCCCCCGGCGCAGGGCCGCGCGCAGCGTGGCGCGGCCGTCGGGGCGCGGGCCCGTGGCATCGGCGCGCAGCCGGCGGCTGGGCAGCGGCCGGACCGGCAGCGACAGGCGGGCGAGCATCCGTTTCGCCTCGGCCACCTCGTCCGTCGTCATCTGTTCGAAGTCGAGCGTGCGCAGCCGTTCGTCGCGACTGCTCGTGTGGCTGGCGTCGATGTCGATGCGGGTTTCGTCGGGGCCGGCCTCACCCTCGGGCGGTTCGGGCAGGTCGCGCGGGGCGCCGTCGAGCAGCGCCTCGGCCGCGCGGCGTTCGGCGGCCTGGGCCTGGCGTTCCTGCTGGACACCGCGCAAGGCCGGGAGCATCAGGCTCATCATGTGTTCGAGATAGCGCGGATCGCGCCAGTAGAGCCGGAAGATCTGGGCAAAGACCGCGCGATGTTCGGGGCGGCTGACGAAACAGGCGTGCAGCGTCCAGTAGAAATCCTCGCGCCGGGTGAAGCCCGCGGCCTCGACCGCGCGGATGGCGTCGATCACGCGGCCCGGGCCGATGGGCAGCCCCGCCTTGCGCAGCGCACGGGCGAAATGCGCGATGTTGCGCGAGATCTGGCCGTCGTCGGGCAGGGGAAGGTCGGCGTAGGTGGCCATGCGTTGCCTTTGCGGAAGGCCCCGGGGGGCTGTCTGCCCCCCGGACCCCCCGAGGGTATTTGGGTCAAGAGGAAGACAGGGCGGGCGGCATGACCACGGCGATCTGGTGGCACGACGAGTGTCTGGGGCATGTGACCCCGCCGGGCCACCCCGAGCGGGTGGACCGGCTGGCGGCGATCCGGTCGGCGCTGCCGGTGCAGGGGGTTTCGTGGCGCGACATGCCGCTGGCCGGGCGCGAGGAGGTGCTGCGCTGCCACCCGGCGCGGTATGTCGACTGGATCGCGGGGGTGGTGCCCGACCAGGGCTGGGAACGGCTGGATGGCGACACCTACATGTCGCCCGGCACGCTGACGGCGGCGCTGCGCGCGGTGGGCGGCATGGCGGCGGCGGTCGATGCGGTGCTGGCGGGCGAGGTCACGAACGGCTTTGTCGCCGCCCGCCCGCCCGGCCATCATGCCGAGACCGAGCGGCCGATGGGCTTTTGCCTGTTCGGGACGGTGGCGATCGGGGCGAAGCGGGCGCTGGACCATCACGGGCTGACCCGGGTGGCGGTGGTCGACTTTGACGTGCATCACGGCAATGGCACGCAGGACCTGCTATGGACCGAGGATCGGGTGATGTTCGCGTCCTCCCACCAGATGCCGCTGTATCCAGGGTCGGGCAGGCCCGAGGAGCGGGGTGCGCATGGTCAGATCATCAACGTGCCCCTGCGGCCGGGCACGGGCGGGGCCGAGATGCGTGCATCCTATGACGACATCATCCTGCCCGAGCTGGAGGAATTCCAGCCCGAGCTGATCCTGGTCTCGGCCGGGTTCGATGCCCATGCCGCCGACCCGCTGGCGCATCTGGACTGGACCGAGGACGACTTTGCCTGGCTGACGCACCGGCTGTGCGACCTGGCCGAGGCGCATTGCGGCGGTCGGCTCGTCTCGACACTGGAGGGGGGCTATGATCTGGATGCGCTGGCGGCCAGTGTCGCCGCGCATGTGAACGTGTTGAAGGAGCGGGGCGGATGACCGGCAAACCTGTGGCCGAGATGACCTTCGAAGAGGCGATGGCCGATCTGGAACGCGTGGTGACCGCGCTGGAACGGGGCGAGGTCGCGCTGGAGGAATCGATCGCGCTCTATGAACGCGGCGCGTCCCTGCGCGCGCATTGCGCCGACAAGCTGAAGGCGGCCGAGGCAAGGGTCGAGCTGATCCGCGCCGAGGCGGGCCGCGCCACCGGCACCCAGCCGGCGGAGGGGCTGTGAGCTTTGCCGCGACCCTCGCCGCCGCCGCGGCGCGCACGCAGGACCGGCTGACCGCGGCGCTGGCCGACCGGGCCGATGTGCCCGTGGTCCATGCCATGCGCTATGCGCTGGGCGGCGGCAAGCGGCTGCGCGCCTTTTTGGTGCTGGAGGGGGCCGCGATGCTGGGCGTGGGGCCCGACCGGGCGGTGGCCGCCGCAGCCGCCGTCGAGGCGCTGCATGCCTACAGCCTGGTCCATGACGACCTGCCCTGCATGGACGACGACGACCTGCGCCGCGGCCTGCCCACGGTGCATGTGAAATGGGATCAGGCGACCGCGGTGCTGGCCGGCGATGCGCTGCAGACGCTGGCGTTCGAACTGTTGTGCGACCTGGCACTGGGCGAGGCGGCGGTGCGGCTGGATCTGGTGCGGCGGCTGGCCGTCGCCTCGGGCGCGCAGGGGATGGTGCTGGGCCAGGCGCTGGACATCGCGGCGGAAACCGCGGCACAGCCGCTGACGCTGGACCAGATCACCCGGCTGCAGGCGGGCAAGACCGGCGCGCTGATCCGCTGGTCGGCCGAGGCGGGCGCGGTGATCGCGGGGGCCGACCCCGGGCCGCTGTCGGCCTATGCCGGGGCGCTGGGGCTGGCCTTCCAGATCGCCGACGACATCCTGGATGTCACGGGCGATGCCGCGGTGGCGGGCAAGCGCGTGGGCAAGGATGCCGCGGCGGGCAAGGCCACCTTCGTGTCGCTGCTGGGGCTGGCGGGCGCGCGCGCGCGGGCGGCGGAACTGGTGGCCGAGGCCGAGGCCCACCTGCGCCCCTATGGCGCGGGGGCGGAAAACTTGATTGCGGCGGCCCGCTTCGCTATCTCGCGCGACAGCTGACCGCCGCGCGGCCGCGAAAGGCAGGCATGACCGACCGACCCAAGACCCCCGTCCTTGACCGCATCCGCCATCCGGTGGACCTGAAGGCGCTGACCGACCGCGAGCTGCACCAGCTGGCCGACGAGCTGCGCGCCGAAACCATCAGCGCGGTCAGCGTGACCGGCGGCCATCTGGGCGCGGGCCTGGGCGTGGTCGAGCTGACCGTGGCGCTGCATGCGGTGTTCGATGCCCCGCGCGACAAGATCATCTGGGACGTGGGCCACCAGTGCTATCCGCACAAGATCCTGACCGGGCGGCGCGACCGCATCCGCACCCTGCGGGCCGAGGGCGGGCTGTCGGGCTTCACCAAGCGGTCGGAGAGCCCCTATGACCCGTTCGGCGCGGGGCATTCCAGCACCTCGATCAGCGCGGCGCTGGGCTTTGCCTGCGCGGCCGACCTGGGGGGCGATCCGGGCGACGCGGTGGCGGTGATCGGCGACGGCGCCATGTCGGCCGGCATGGCCTTCGAGGCGATGAACAACGCCGGCCACCTGAAGCAGCGGCTGTTCGTCATCCTGAACGACAACGAGATGTCGATCGCCCCGCCCACCGGGGCGCTGTCGACCTATCTGACCCGGCTGTATGCCGAGGCGCCGTTTCAGGACCTGAAGGCCGCCGCCAAGGGGGCGCTGGGCCTGCTGCCGCCGCCGTTCCAGGAAGGGGCGCGGCGCGCGCGCGACATGCTGAAGGGCATGGCGATGGGCGGCACCCTGTTCGAGGCGCTGGGCTTTTCCTATCTGGGCCCGATCGACGGGCACGATCTGGACGGGCTGCTGCCGGTGCTGCGCATGGCGCGGGCGCGCGCCACGGGGCCCATGCTGATCCATGTGATCACGAAGAAGGGCAAGGGCTATGCCCCCGCCGAACGCGCCCGCGACCGCGGCCATGCCACCGGCCGGTTCGACGTGCTGACCGGGGAACAGGCGAAGTCCGTCCCCAATGCGCCGACCTATACCAAGGTCTTTGCCCAGGCGCTGGTCGATCAGGCCGCACGCGACGAACGGATCGTGGCGATCACCGCCGCCATGCCCGACGGCACCGGGCTGAACCTGTTCGCCGAACGCTTTCCCCGCCGCTGTTTCGACGTGGGCATTGCCGAACAGCACGCCGTGACCTTTGCCGCAGGCCTGGCCGCGGGGGGGATGCGGCCGTTCTGCGCGCTCTACTCCACCTTCCTGCAGCGCGGCTATGACCAGGTCGTGCATGACGTGGCGATCCAGCGGCTGCCGGTGCGGTTTCCCATCGACCGGGCGGGGCTGGTGGGGGCCGATGGCGCGACCCATGCCGGGGCCTATGACGTGGCCTTCCTCGCCAACCTGCCCGGTTTTGTGGTGATGGCGGCCGCGGACGAATCCGAGCTGGTCCACATGGTGGCCACGGCGGCCGCGCATGACGAGGGGCCGATCGCCTTCCGCTTTCCGCGGGGCGAGGGTGTGGGCGTCGATCTGCCCGAACGCGGGGTTCCGCTGGACATCGGGCGCGGCCGGCTGATCCGCGAAGGCGCGCGCGTGGCGATCCTGTCCTTCGGCACCCGCCTGGCCGAGGTGCTGAAGGCCGCCGAGTCGCTGACCGCCCGCGGCCTGCCGCCCACCGTGGCCGATGCCCGGTTCGCCAAGCCGCTGGACCGCGACCTGATCCTGCGCCTTGCGCGCGAGCATGAGGCGCTGATCACCGTGGAAGAGGGCGCCGTGGGCGGCTTTGGCAGCCATGTGGCCCAGCTTCTGGCAGAGGAAGGCGTGTTCGACCGCGGGCTGAAGTTCCGCAGCATGGTGCTGCCCGACACCTTCGTCGATCACGCCAGCCCCGAGGCGATGTATCGCGCCGCCGGCATGGACGCCCCGCAGATCGAGGCGCGCGTGCTGGACGTGCTGGGCATCGCCGTGGTGGGCCGGCGGGCCTGACGGCGCGGGCCCTCGCAGGGGCCCGCAGGGGGATCATCACTCGGCCGGGTTGCCCAGGGCCTCGCAGCCCTGCCGCGTCTTCCACAGGCTGACGGCCACGCCCGTGCCCAGGATGGCAAAGGTGATGCCCAGCGACCAGGCGGGCGGAAACTTCTCCCATCCCAGGCCATGGGCGATGAAGATCTTGGACCCGATGAACACCAGCAGGATCGACAGCGCGTATTTCAGATAGGCGAAGCGGTGCAGGATCGCCGCCAGTGCGAAATACAGCGCCCGCAGGCCCAGGATCGCAAAGATGTTCGAGGTATAGACGATGTAGGGGTCGGTGGTGATCGTGAACACCGCAGGGACCGAGTCGACGGCAAAGATCAGGTCCGCGATCTCGATCATCACCAGCGCCAGGAACAGCGGCGTGACATGGCGCGTCATGCGGCCGGTGTCCGGGTGGGGCTGACGGACAAAGAAGGCATGCCCGTGCAGGTGGTCGGTCACATGGAACCGCCGGTGCAGCCAGCGGACCAGGGCGTTTTCCTCGATCTTGTGGTTCTTGTCGGCCACCAGCAGCATCTTGATCCCGGTAAAGATCAGGAAGGCCGCGAACACATACAGCACCCAGCCGTATTGCGACACGATGGTGGCGCCCAGCCCGATCATGATGCCACGCAGCACGATCACGCCCAGGATGCCCCAGAACAGCACGCGGTGCTGGTATTCGCGCGGAATGGCGAAACAGGAAAAGATCAGCGCGATGACGAAGATGTTGTCCATCGCCAGCGTCTTTTCCACCACGAAGGCGGTCAGATACTGCGCGGTGGCGGTGGCATCCATCTGCCACCACATGAACCCGGCAAAAGACAAGCCCAGCGCGATGTACATGGCCGACATGCGCAGGCTTTCGGCCACGCCGATCTCATGGTCGTCCTTGTGCATCACGCCCAGGTCGAAGGCCAGCAGCGCCAGCACGACCGTGACGAACAGAAGCCACATCCAAAGTGGCTTGTCCAGGAAAGGGGTAAACAGCAGTTCCATGCATGACCTCTCTGTTGCAACGCATCGAGGTCAGGCGGGAAAGCGGCTGCCGGGCTGACATCGAGGCGATCTCGATGCGGTCCGACATCACGGCGTTGTGCCGTCAGAGGGGCCCGGCCCGCCTGCGGCAATCAGGCACACGGGTTGCGGGCTTCAACCCCCGGCGGCGGGATTTTCCTGCGCCAGGATGGCCGCCAGCCCCTGGCGATAGGTGGGATGGGCCAGCGTCACGCCCAGTTCGCTGCGGATGCGGTCGTTGCGCACGCGGCGGCTTTCCTCATAGAAGCTGCGCGCCATGGGCGACAGGTCCGCCTGATCCCAGGGCACGGTCGGCGGCGGGGGCAGGCCCAGCAGCGCCGCGGCATGGGCGATCACATCCTCGGCCGGGGCGGGTTCGTCGTCGCAGACGTTGTAGATCGCGCCGGGGTTCGGCCGGTCGATGCTGGCCTGCAGGACGCGGGCGATGTCCTCGACATGGATGCGCGAAAAGATCTGGCCGGGCTTGACGATGCGCCGCGCCGTGCCGTCGCGCAGCCGGTCCAGCGGGCTGCGGCCCGGGCCGTAGATGCCCGCCAGGCGAAAGACATGCACCGGCATCCCGGTCGCCTGCCAGGCGGCCTCGGCCTCAACCCTCGCCTGACTGCGGCCGCGGCCCGCGGCGGGCGGGGTGGTTTCGTCGACCCAGCCGCCCTGGCGGTCGCCATAGACCCCGGTGGTGGAAAGATAGCCGACCCAGGCCCAGCGATGCGCCGCCAGCGCCGGGCCAAAGGCGCGCAGCACCGGATCGCCCGCCGCATCGGGCGCGATCGAGGTCAGCAGATGCGTGGCCGCCCCGATGGCGGCGGGCACCTCGTCGGGCCACAGCACGGGGTCCACCCCCGCGGCGCGGAACGCCCGGGCGGTGGCGGGGTTGCGGGTGGTGCCCAGCACGCGCCAGCCGTCCGCGATCAGCCGCGCGGCCAGCGCCTGCGCCGAATAGCCATGTCCGAGGGAAAGCAGCGTGCCCTTCATGGCGCCACTATCGCCGCCCCGCCGCCGGGGGGCAAGCCGTCACGCGGGCGACACCTGGGCATGGCACTGGCTTGATCCATTGCCCGGCTTCGTGCCAGATGGTGGATCTTTTCAGGAAGTCCTATGCACGACGACGCCATCCTTCCGGCCCTGACGCCGGATCTGCCCGCCCCGGCCACCTTTACCGACGCCGCGGCGGCGGTCGCCCGGCTCGAGCTGCTTTACGACACCGCGACCCGGTTCCTGATCGATCGGCTGACCGCGGCGCTGACCCAGGGCCGGCCGCCGATGCGGGTGCGCGCCTTCTATCCCGAAATCCGGCTGACGGTGACCAGCCACGCCAAGATCGATTCGCGCCTGTCCTTTGGCCATGTCTCGGGGCCGGGCACCTATGCCACCACAGTCACCCGCCCCGACCTGTTCCGCAACTACCTGACCCAGCAGATCGACCTGCTGGTGCAGAACCACGGCGTGGCGGTGACGATCGGCGTGTCGGACACGCCCATTCCGGTGCATTTCGCCGTGTCGGGCAGCCCGCGGCTGACCGTCCCGCAGGAAGGCGTGCTGGACTTCAGCCTGCGCGACGTGTTCGACGTGCCCGACCTGGCCACCACCAACGACGACATCGTCAATGGCGTGCGGCTGACCAACCCCGACGGGTCGCTGCCGCTGGCCCCCTTTAGCGCGCAGCGGGTGGATTATTCGCTGGCCCGGCTCAGCCACTATACCGCGACCGACGCCGAGCATTTCCAGAACCACGTCCTGTTCACGAACTACCAGTTCTATGTGGACGAATTCGAGGCCTATGCCCGCGCCGCGCTGGCCGATGGCGGGTCGGGCTACACGGCCTTTGTCGCGCCGGGCAACCAGGTCATCCAGGCGCCCGATGCGCAGGTGGGCCTCTTGGCCAAAATGCCGCAAATGCCCGCCTATCACCTGAAGCGGCCCGACGGCCAGGGCATCACGCTGGTCAACATCGGCGTGGGCCCGTCGAACGCCAAGACCGCCACCGACCACATCGCCGTGCTGCGCCCGCATGCCTGGCTGATGGTGGGCCACTGCGCGGGGCTGCGCAACAGCCAGAGCCTGGGCGACTTCGTGCTGGCCCATGCCTATCTGCGCGAGGATCACGTCCTGGACGACGACCTGCCCGTCTGGGTGCCGATCCCCGCCCTGGCCGAGATCCAGATCGCGCTGGAACGTGCCGTGGCCGAGGTCACGCAGCTGGACGGCTATGAGCTGAAGCGGATCATGCGCACCGGCACCGTGGCCACGATCGACAACCGCAACTGGGAGCTGCGCGACCAGTCCGGCCCGGTCCAGCGCCTGTCGCAGTCGCGCGCCATCGCGCTGGACATGGAAAGCGCCACGATCGCGGCGAACGGGTTCCGGTTCCGGGTGCCCTATGGCACGCTGCTCTGCGTGTCGGACAAGCCGCTGCATGGCGAGCTGAAGCTGCCCGGCATGGCCAGCGACTTCTACCGCACCCAGGTGTCACGTCATCTGCAGATCGGCATCCGCGCGGTGGAACGGCTGCGCGACACGCCCATCGCGCGCATCCACAGCCGCAAGCTGCGCAGCTTTGACGAGACGGCCTTCCTCTGACCCCGCCTGATGTAGCGGAAGCCGGCGCGGCGCGGCCCTGGGGGTCTTGCAACTGGCGGGGAAACGCGGTGTAGGGGCGGCCATCGCCCGCAACCGGGCAGGGCCGGATCCGGCCGCGTCAACCGAAGGGGAATCCCATGACCAAACCGATGACCAAGACCCAGCTTGTTGCCGCCCTGGCCGAAGCGATGGGCGCCGACCGCAAGACCGCCACCGCCGCGCTGGACGCCATCGCCGCCGTGGTGGCGCGCGAAGTGGCCGCGGGCGGCACCGTCACGCTGCCGGGTCTGGGCAAGGTCGCCTGCCGCGAACGGCCCGAACGCCAGGTGCGCAACCCCGCCACCGGCGAGACGCTGACCAAGCCGGCCGACCGCCAGGTCAAGTTCGCCATCGCCAAGTCGCTGAAGGACAGCGTCAACGGCTGATCCGACCGGGCCGCCCCGCGGGGGCGGCCCCTGTCATTCCGGGGGCGGGCCGATGGATCTGCGCGCGCTGGCGATGGGGCTGGCCTTTGCCCTGATGTGGTCGTCGGCCTTCACCTCGGCGCGCATCATCGTGGCCGATGCCCCGCCGCTGACGGCGCTGGCGTTGCGGTTCCTGATCTCGGGCCTGATCGGGCTGGCCATCGCGCGATGGCAGGGCCAGTCGCTGCGGCTGACGCGGGCCCAGTGGCGCGGGGTCGTGATCTTCGGCCTGTGCCAGAACGCGCTGTATCTGGGGCTGAACTTCGTCGCCATGGTGCGGATCGAGGCGGGGCTGGCGTCGATCATCGCCTCGACCATGCCGCTGATCGTGGCGGCGCTGGGCTGGGCGGTCTGGGGCCAGCGGGTGCGCCCGCTGGGGCTGGCCGGGCTGGTGGCGGGCTTTGCCGGGGTGGCCGTCATCATGGGTGCGCGGCTGACCGTCGGGGTCGATCCGCTGGGCCTGGTTCTGTGCACGCTGGGGGCGCTGGCGCTGGCGGTGGCCACGCTGACCGTGCGGAGCGCGACCGCGGGCGGGAACCTGATGGCGATCGTGGGGCTGCAGATGCTGGTGGGCGCCGTCAGCCTGGGGCTGGCCGCGCTGGTGCTGGAACGCGGCGCGCCGATCACGTTGAGCGCCCCGCTGGCCTGGGCCTTTGCCTATACCACGCTGGTGCCGGGGCTGCTGGCCACCTGGGTCTGGTTCGTGCTGGTCCGGCGGATCGGCGCCGTGCGGGCGGCGGCCTTCCACTTCCTGAACCCGTTCCTGGGCGTGGCCACGGCCGCGCTGATCCTGGGCGAGGCGCTGACCATCTGGGACGGGCTGGGCGTGGTGGTCATCACCCTGGGCATCCTGGCGGTCCAGCTGGACCGGGCGCGGGTGTAACACGCGCTCACGCAGGGTTTCAGTGACCGTGAACGCCCGGGGCGTCATGCTGTGTGCAGGCGTGGGATGGTCCCGCGCCCCTTGCATCAGGGAACCCCGTGCCATGACCCGCCGCGACTTCCGTCGCCTGTTCGCCGCCGTTTCACTGGCCAGCCCGCTGCCTGCGCGCGCCATTGCCGCCCCGGCCCCGCGCCCGGCCAAGGGCCCGACGCTGACCGCCCGTGCGGCCACGCTGGCCGCCCGCCTGCGCCCGGCCCAGGGGCTTCCCGCCCGCTGACGCCCGGGTCAGCCGATCTGCCCGCGCGCGCCGCCGGTCTGCCCGCGGTCGCGCAGCAGATGGTCCAGGATCACGCAGGCCATCATCGCCTCGCCCACCGGCACGGCGCGGATGCCGACACAGGGGTCGTGCCGACCCCTGGTGCGCAGGTCCAGCTCTTCGCCGCGCTGGTTGATGGTCTGCCGCGGCGTCAGGATCGACGAGGTCGGCTTGACCGCGAACCGGCACACCACCGGCTGCCCGGTCGAGATGCCGCCCAGGATCCCGCCCGCGTGGTTGGACAGGAAGATCGGCCCGTCGTTGCCCATGCGCATTTCATCGGCGTTTTCCACCCCGGTCAGCGCGGCGGCGGCCATGCCTTCGCCGATCTCGACGCCCTTGACCGCGTTGATCGACATCATCGCCGCAGCCAGGTCGGCGTCCAGCTTGCCGTAGATCGGCGCGCCCAGGCCCGAGGGAACGCCTTCGGCTACCACCTCGATCACCGCGCCGACCGAGTTCTGGTCGCGCCGCAGGTCGTCCAGATAGACGGCCCAGTCGGCGGCCGCGACCGGATCGGGGCACCAGAAGGGGTTCTGGTCGATCTGGCCCGCATCGAACCGCGCCCGGTCGATGCCGCGCGGGCCCATCTGGACCATGTAGCCCGTGATCGTCAGCCCCGGCACCAGGGCGGCCAGCACGGCCCGCGCGACGCCCCCCGCCGCCACCCGCGCCGCGGTTTCGCGCGCGCTGGACCGCCCGCCGCCGCGATAGTCGCGCAGGCCGTATTTCTGGTGATAGGTCAGGTCGGCATGGCCGGGGCGAAAGGCCAGGGCGATGTCGCCATAATCCTTGGACCGCTGGTCGGTGTTCTCGATCATCAGCTGGATCGGGGTTCCGGTCGTGCGCCCCTCGAAGGTGCCCGACAGGATGCGCACCAGGTCATCCTCGCGCCGCTGGGTGGTGAACTTCGACTGGCCGGGCTTGCGCCGGTCCAACCAGGGCTGAAGGTCGGCCTCGGTCAGGGCCACGCCGGGCGGGCAGCCGTCCACCGTGGCGCCCAGCGCGGGCCCGTGGCTTTCGCCCCACGTCGTCACGCGGAACATCTGGCCAAAGGTGTTGAACGACATGGCGGGCCCCCCTGCTGACACCTGCCCCTTAGGGCAAAGCCGGGATCGGATAAAGCCCTTGCCGATCCTGCGCGCCTTGCTATCCTCGCCGATACCTCGGGGTGCCCCTGCAAGGCGGCTGAGATGCGCGTGCGCGAACCCGTTGAACCTGAACCGGTTAGGACCGGCGGAGGGAAGGTGAATGGATGGTCCATCCCCGCTCCGCCCGTCGCATCTTGGAGGATGGAATGATCCGTCGGACTGCCACGGGAACCCTGATCGCCACCTGCGCCGCGGCGCTGGGGCTGGCCGCACCCGCCCGGGCCGAAACGCCCGTGCTGACGGTGCTGACCTATGACAGCTTTGTTTCCGAATGGGGCCCCGGCCCCGCGATCGAGCAGGCGTTCGAGGCCGAATGCGCCTGCGACCTGCGGTTTGTCGCCGGGGGCGATGGCGCGGCGCTGCTGTCGCGCCTGATGCTGGAAGGCACCCGGTCCGAGGCCGACGTGGTCCTGGGCCTGGACACCAACCTGACGGCGGCGGCGGCCGCCACGGGGCTGATCGCGCCGCATGGCCAGACCGGCCCCTGGGATCTGCCCGTGGCCTGGGACGACCCGCTGTTCCTGCCCTATGACTGGGGCTGGTTCGCCTTTGTCCATGATACGACCCGCACGCCGCAGGTGCCGGGCAGCCTGATGGCGCTGGCCGAAAGCGACCTGAAGGTAGTGATCCAGGACCCGCGGTCGTCGACCCCCGGGCTGGGGCTGGTGATGTGGGTCCAGGCCGCGCTGGGAGACCGCGCCCCCGCCTTCTGGGCCGCGCTGGCCGACAACATCGTCACCGTCACCCCCGGCTGGTCCGAGGCCTATGGCCTGTTCCTCGAGGGCGAGGCGGACCTGGTCCTGTCCTATACCACCAGCCCGGCCTATCACCTGATCGCCGAGGGCGACGCGACCAAGGCCGCCGTGGCCTTTGCCGAGGGCCACTATCTGCAGGTCGAGGTGGCGGGCAAGCTGGCCGCGACCGACCAGCCCGACCTGGCCGACCGCTTCCTGGCCTTTGTGGGCACGCCCGCGTTCCAGTCGGTCATTCCCACCACGAACTGGATGTATCCCGCCCGCCAGCCCGAGGGGGGCCTGCCCGCGGGCTTCGAGACGCTGATCCGGCCCGACATCTCGCTGCTGTTGCCGGCCGATCAGGCCCAGGCGCTGCGCGGCCCGGCGGTGGACGCATGGCGCACGGCCCTGTCGCAATAGGCGCGGTCGTCGCGGCGGCGATCCTGGCGCTGGTCGCCGGGTCGCTGGCCGCGGTGGCGCTGCGCGGCGCGGGCGGCTGGCCTGGCCCGGCCGACTGGGTCGCGCTGCGCTTTACCCTGGGACAGGCCGCCCTGTCGGCGGTTCTGTCGGTCGCCCTGGCGGTGCCCGTGGCGCGTGCGCTGGCGCGGCGGCGGTTCCCAGGCCGGGCGGCGCTGATCAGCCTGATGGGCGCGCCCTTCCTGCTGCCCGTCATCGTGGCGGTGCTGGGGCTGATCGCCGTCTTCGGCCGGCAGGGCTGGTTCAACGATGCGCTGGCGGTGCTGGGCCTGCCGCGGATGTCGGTCTATGGCCTGCACGGGGTGGTTCTGGCGCATGTGTTCCTGAACCTGCCGCTGGCGGTGCGCATGGTGCTGATGGGGTGGCAGGCGATCCCGGCAGAACGGCTGCGCCTGGCCGCCAGCCTGGATTTCGGCCCGGTCGAGATGTTCCGCCACCTGGAACGGCCCATGCTGCGCGCGGTGCTGCCCGGCGCCGCGCTGGCGGTATTCCTGATCTGCCTGACCAGCTTTGCCGTGGCGCTGACGCTGGGCGGGGGCCCTGGGGCCACGACGGTGGAACTGGCGATCTATCAGGCGCTGCGGTTCGAGTTCGACCCGGGGCGCGCGGCGGTGCTGGCACTGATGCAGGTGGCGCTGGGGGGGGCGGCCGTGCTGGCCGCCGCCCGCGTCACGGTGCCGGCGGGGTTCGGCCCCGGGCTGGACCGGCTGGCCGAGCGGCACGACGCCCGCACGCCCTGGCTGCGGGCGCAGGACGCGGTGGCGATCGGGGCGGCGGCGGCCTTTCTGCTGGGGCCGCTGGCGGCGGTGGTGTGGCGCGGGCTGCCGGGGCTGGTGGACCTGCCGGCCGCGGTCTGGCCCGCGGCGGCGCGGTCGGTCGCGGTGGCGGCGGTGTCGACCGCGCTGACGCTGGCCGCGGCGGTGGCGCTGGCGCGGGCCGTGGTCGCGGGGGCGCGCTGGGTGGAACTGGCCGGGATGCTGCCGCTGGCGCTGTCGGGGCTGGCGCTGGGCACGGGGCTGTTCCTGATCGTGCATCCCTTCGTCGCGCCGGAACGGCTGGCGCTGCCGGTGACCGCGCTGGTCAATGCGCTGCTGTCGCTGCCCTTCGCGCTGCGGCTGATCCTGCCTGCGCTGCGCGAGATCGAGGCCAGCCACGGCCGCCTGGCCGATTCGCTGGGCCTGACGGGGCGGGCGCGGCTGCTGCGGCTGGTGCTGCCGCGGCTGCGCCGGCCGCTGGGGCTGGCCGCGGGTCTGGTGGTCGCGCTGGCCATGGGCGATCTGGGCGTGATCGCGCTGTTCGCGGGCGAGGCCGAAGCGACCCTGCCCCTGATCGTGCATCGTCTGATGGGGGCCTATCGGATGCAGGCCGCGGCAGGGGCGGCGCTGGTCCTGGTGGCGCTGTCCTTTGCGCTGTTCTTCCTGTGCGACCGTTGGGGGCGGGGCGATGCTGCAGCTTGATCGGGTGACCCTGGCGCAGGGCGGCTTTCGCCTGACCGCCGACTGGCAGGCCCAGCCAGGCGCGCGGATCGCGGTCATCGGCCCCTCGGGCGGCGGCAAGTCCACGCTGCTGCTGGCCATCGCGGGCTTTCTGGCCCCCGTGGCGGGCCGCATCCTGTGGGTGGGGCAGGATCTGACGCCCCAGCCCCCCGGACAGCGGCCGGTCAGCGTCATGTTCCAGGACCAGAACCTGTTCCCGCATCTGACGGTGGCACAGAACGTGGCGCTGGCGCTGACGACGCGCCGGCACCCCTCGGCCGACCAGCAGGCCCGGGTGGCCGAGGCGCTGGATCGCGTGGGGCTGGCGGGGCTGGGTGACCGGCGGCCCGCGCAGCTGTCGGGCGGCCAGCAGGGGCGCGCGGCGCTGGCGCGCGTGCTGCTGCGGGCGCGGCCGATCCTGCTTCTGGACGAACCCTTTGCCGCCCTGGGCCCCGCCCTGCGCGCCGAGATGGCCGACCTGGTGACCGAGGTCGCCGCCGAAACCGGGGCGCTGACGCTGATCGTGACCCACGACCCGGACGAGGCGCGCCGCCTGGCCCCGCTGACCGTGCTGGTGGCGCAGGGCCTGGCCCACCCGCCAGCCC
>JACXUX010000280.1 GCA_014763725.1 Rhodobacterales bacterium | reverse complement strand
CGCCCGCACCGCCGCGGGCAGCGCGGTCAGGATCTGCGTCAGCCCCGGCCCGCAGGTGACCGAGGCCACGCCCACCCGCCGCCATGGCCTGGGCGCGCAAGACGGGGCGGGTGGGCGTGGCCTCGGTCACCTGCGGGCCGGGGCTGACGCAGATCCTGACCGCGCTGCCCGCGGCGGTGCGGGCGCGGCTGCCGCTGGTGATCCTGGCGGGCGAGGCGCCGCTGAAATCGGCCTGGTACAACCAGGCGATCGACCAGGCGCCCTTCATCACCGCGGCGGGGGCGCGCTGCATTCCGCTGCACCACATCCCCCGCATGGCCGAGGCGGTGCGCGATGCCTTTCTGCTGGCGCAGACGGCGCGGGTGCCGGTGGTGCTGGGCGTGCCCTTCGACCTGCAGGATCAGCCCTGGCAGGGTCCGGCCGAGCTGCCTGCGCCCTCGGCCACGCTGATCCCGCAGGTGGGGCCGATGCCGCCCCATCCCGACGACGTGGCCCGCGCCGCCGCCCGCGTGGCCGCGGCGCGGCGCATCGTGGTGATGGCGGGCCTGGGCCGGCCGAGGCGGGCGCGGGCCCCGCGATCCGCGCGCTGGCCGAACGCTGCGACGCGCCGCTGACGACCACCCTGCCCGCGCGCGGGCTGTTCCATGACGACCCCTATGACCTGGGCATGGCGGGGGGCTTTTCCTTGGCCGTGGCGCGCGACTGCCTGGGCCAGGCCGATCTGGTGATCGCCGTGGGCGCGTCGCTGGCGCATCACAATGCCGATGCCGGACGGCTGTTCGGCCAGGCGCATGTGCTGCAGATCGACACCGCGCCGCAGACCGTCAGCCAGGGCCGCATCGCCGCGCACAGCCACATCCGCGCCGATGCCCGGCTGGGCGCGCTGGCGCTGGCCGCGGCGATCCCGGCGCGCCCGGCCGACTGGCGCGGCCCCGACCTGGCCCGCCGCCTGCGCGAGACGCCGGCCGACCCCGAACCCTTTGCCCCCGAGCCCGGCCTGCACGACCCGCGCGACGTGGCCGCCGCGCTGAACGCCGCCCTGCCGCAGGGGTGGGAGCTGGTGAATTCCTCCGGCCACTGTTCCTATTACGTCGCGCACATGCCCGGCCGGCCGTGGGAGCAGTTCCTGACGATCCGCGAATTCGGCGCGATCGGCAACGGCCTGCCCTTTGCCCTGGGGGTGGCGGCCGCGCGGCCCGACCGGCCGGCGGTGCTGTTCGACGGCGACGGCAGCCTGTTGATGCACATCCAGGAGCTGGAAACCGTGCGCCGCACCGGCCTGAACCTGCTGGTCTGCGTGCTGAACGACGGCGCCTACGGGTCGGAAATCCACAAGCTGCGGGCCGAGGGTCTGTCGGATGCCGGCGCCGTCCTTGGCCGGCCCGACTTCGCCGCCATCGCGCGCGGCTTCGGCCTGGCGGGTGAAACCGTCACCGACCTCGCCCGCCTGCCCGACCTGGCGGCCCGGTTTGCCGCCACGGGCGGGGCCGCGGTCTGGGACATTCCGATCTCGGACCGGGTCGTGTCGCCCGTGATCCGCCGCGCCCATCCCCCCGGGAGACAGTGATGAAGGTCCATATCCTCGACGACTGGCACGACACGCTGCGGCATCTGCCGTCCTTTGCCCGACTGGCCGGGCATGAGGTCACGGTCTGGACCGACCATGTGACGGACGAGGCCGAGCTGGCCCGCCGTCTGGCCCCGGCCGAGGCGGTGGTGCTGTTCCGCGAACGCACGGCGATCCGGGGGTCGCTGCTGGACCGCCTGCCGAACCTGCGGCTGATCAGCCAGCGCAGCGTCTATCCGCATGTCGACGTGCCGGGCTGCACCCGCAACGGGGTGCTGCTGTGTTCCAACCAGCATGGCGATGCGCCGTCGGTCGCGGCGGCGGAACTGACCTTTGCGCTGATCCTGGCCGCGGCGCGGCAGATCCCGCAGCAGATGGCCTCGCTGCGGGCGGGGCGCTGGCAGCTGGCGCCGGGGCTGACGCTGCGGGGGCGGCGGCTGGGGCTGTATGGCTATGGCCGGATCGCCCGGCAGGTGGCCGGCTATGCCCGCGCCTTCGGGATGGAGGTGGTCTGGTGGGCATCCGACGCCGGCCGCGCCCGCGCCGCCGCCGCGGGCGAGGTGCTGGCCCCCAGCCGCGCGGCCTTCTTCGCCGACAGCGACGTGGTCAGCCTGCATGTCCGGCTGAAGCCAAAAACCCGCGGCATCATCACCCGCGCCGACCTGATGGCGATGGGACCGAAGGCGATCTTCGTCAACACCTCGCGCGCGGGGCTGGTGGAACCCGGCGCGCTGGTGGCCGCACTGCAGGCGGGCCGGCCGGGCAGCGCGGGCATCGACGTGTTCGACCACGAACCGCTGACCGACACGGCCGATCCGCTGCTGACGCACCCCCGGGTCGTGGCCACGCCGCACATCGGCTTTGTCACCGAGGACGAGCTCGACCTGCAGTTCGCCGACATCTACGACCAGGTGAACGCCTATGCCGCGGGCGCGCCGATCCACATGATCAACCCCGAGGTCTGGCCGCCCAGATGACGGTGCCGGGGTCAGGGGTCGGCCAGCCGCGCCCGGATCAGGGTGCGCAGCGCCTCGGCCGGGGGCGACAGCGGCACGCCGCGGCGCTGGATGGTCACGATCTTGCGCGACAGGTCCACGTCGGTGAAGGGCAGGCCCGTGATCCGGTCGGGCCACTGGAACATCGCCATCCGCGGCAGCACGGTCAGCGCCACGCCCTCGGCCACCATGGCCATGGCCACGGCGGCGTTCTGCACCTCGAACCGCCAGTCCAGCTCGCGCGCAAGCGCCTCGCCCAGGGCTCCCTCGACCAGGGCGCGGTTGGTGGTCTGGGTGCGGATGCGCACCGGCGTCTCGCCCAAGAGGTCGGTGCTGGTCACGCCCGGCCGGTCGGCCAGCCGGTGCCCCCGCGGCACAAGCAGCACATAGGGTTCGGTGAACAGCGGATCGACATCGAGATCCCAGGGCGAGGCGCCGCCGATCGTCACCCCGAATTCCACTGTCCCCTGCAGCACCAGATCCAGCACCCGCGCGGCGGGCAGGTCCTGCACCGCCACGCGCACCGCCGGATGGCGGTCGGCGAACTGGCGCAGCACCGCGGGCAGATACTGGCCGGCGATGGTGGGCAGACAGGCCAGATCGACGCGCGCCCGCCCCGCGCGCCCGCTGTCGCGCATCGCCCCATACAGCCCCGCCAGCAGGTCCAGCTGGGCACGGACCTTGGGCAGCAGCTCCTGGCCCGCCTGGGTGAGCGTCACCTCGCGCGGGCTGCGCAGCAGAAGACGGGTGCCCAGATCCTCCTCGATCTTGCGCAGCCGGTGGCTGAGCGCGGTCTGCGTCAGGTTCAGCTTCTGCGCCGCGCGCGAGAAGCTGCCCAGATCCGCCACGGCCACAAAGGCCTCGAGCCCCAGATAATCGACCCGCACCGCGCGGCCCCCCCGACGTTCCCCCGTCCGGGGCGCAGGTTCCCCAGCGGCGGCGCGCGGCACAAGACCGGAAAGGACGACCGCAGGATGGACCTGATCGCCGCGCTGATGCCCCCCGACATGACGACCGGCGTTGCGGCCGCGCTGCTGGTCACCAGTGTCGCGGCGTCCTTCATCACCATCGCCTTCGGCATCGGCGGGGGGGTGCTGCTGCTGGCGGTGATGGCCAGCCTGGTGCCGCCCGTGGCGCTGATCCCGGTGCACGG
>JACXUX010000039.1 GCA_014763725.1 Rhodobacterales bacterium | reverse complement strand
TCGTCGTGGCCTGCTTGTGAAGATGGATCAGCATGTCCGCACCCCGCTCCGAATGTCCCACAAGATCGATCTTGCCATGAGAAACGCAGAGCGCCGAGGAGAAATGTGATCATCCGGGATGGAACAAGTAGGTGCAGCCTGTGGCCAGTTTTCCGCGAATGGGCGTTTTCGGGCAGATGGCATGTTACCTGATTCGCCAGAAACTGGCGGCATTGTCTCGTGCCTCAGCCAGTGACACGAGGTCGGACGGGCCGACACCAAGATCACGGCGTTTGCCGTGAACCACGGTGCGCAGTATCCAAGACTTTGCACCTGACGGCTTTACTGCTAGGTATAGATCGTCGCCGTCGCCGTAAAAGCCGGGTTCCTTGAGGGTCTCGACACGGCGGGCAGAAAGCTTCGACATACCATCCTCCAACAACATTTGTCCCAACATCAGGCGTTGGAACGGGTCGGTTTTGGTGGTATTCAGGTGGAAGCGAACCGTCAAATAATCGTTGTAAATCAGGAAATTAAAGTATTCAGCGGGGTAGTGGTGGAAGGCAGTCGTCTCGCCCTACGGGCTGCCGAATTTCCATATACATGCAACGGCTTGTGCCGCTGCGCATCGGCACGGCGCCTGGTCACGGGCACATCTATGGCACGGCAGGCCGGGGTCCGGCCTGCGCCCATCCCGGCCCTACAGCTTGGACAGCTTATTCTGCAGGTCGGCCAGCTGCTTCTTGATCTCGGCCAGTTCGTCCGAGGACGACGGTTCGGCACCCCCCTCGCGTTCGGCCCCCGTGCTGGCGGGCCAGCCGGGCATCGCGGCCATCCCGGGCATGCCGGCCATCATCGTCTTCATGAAGGCTTCCTGCTGCTTGCGCAGTTCGTCAAAGCCCGGCACCGCGGCCATGGGGTTGGGGAAATTGCCCAGGTTTTCCATCATCTTGGACTGGCCGGACCGCAGCATCTCGAAACTGGCGGCCAGGAACTGGGGCACGACCGACTGCACCTCGGTCGTGTAGCTGCGCACCAGATCGGTCAGCACGTTGATGGGCAGGACGTTTTCGCCCTTGCTTTCGTGTTCGGCCACGATCTGCAGCAGATACTGCCGCGTCAGGTCGTCGCCCGATTTCAGGTCGACGATCTGCACCTCGCGCCCGGCGCGGATGAAGCCGGCGATGTCTTCCAGCGTGACGTAGTCGCTGGTTTCGGTGTTGTACAGCCGCCGGCTGGCATACCGCTTGATCAGCAACGGTTTTTCGGTATCGGCCATCGTGTCCCCCTTGCCCGTTGCCGCATTCGCGAAAAGCCTACGGCAGCGCAGAACAAAAATAAAGGGCGGGCTTTTCAGCCCGCCCCGGCGCCTGCCGACAGGGAGGAGGAGGAGGAGGAGGAAGGCGCCTGTCGTCTTGGGGGGACGATCAGTTGGCGGCCGCGGCGGCCTTCTTGGCGGCGGTGGTCACCTCGGCGGTGGCCTTCTTGACCGCGGCGGTCGCGTCTTCGGAAAAGTCCTTGCCGACGGCCAGCATCAGCTCGACGGTTTCCATCTGGACCTTCTTGGCCACTTCGGCAAAGGCGGCCATGGTCTCGGCGGCGGTTTCGGCGACCGACGAGGCGAAGTCGGTCATCGCCTTGGTGTATTCGGTCGGCTCGGCCTTGGCCTTGGACGCGACGGCCAGCTTGGCGATCATGTCCTTGGCGAATTTCGAGGTGATCTCGGTCGACTTCTCGGCGGCTTCCAGGGCGACCTTGGTCATCTTCTCGCCCATGGCGGCCTGGGTCTTGAAGGCGTCCCGCATCGCCTTCTGGTCCACCGGGAAGGCGGCCATCATGTCCTGCATCATCTTGGTCAGATCGGGGGTCTTGGTCATCGCGGTCTCCGGGTTGGGGGCGGGCTGATCGCCTTGGGATGAACAAGAGATACATGCTGCAGCGCAGCAAATCAAGTGGCAATTCTGCGATGCAGCAAATTTCCGGATCGCCCCGCCCCGTCAGGGGCCTGGCGTGGCCACCACATAGGTGCCGGGCGCGGGCGCCAGCACGGGGTTGGTCGAATCGCCCGGCACGCGGGCCTTGACCCGCGCGCCCGACCGTTCGGCCAGCCAGGCCCCCCAGACCGGCCACCAGGATCCGGGGTGGAAGGTGGCCTGCGCCTTCCAGGTGTCGGGGTCGGTCAACGGCGCGTCGTTCAGCCAGTGGCCATACTTGCCCTTGGACGGCGGGTTGACGATGCCCGCGATATGGCCCGATTCCGACAGGATGTAGGTCTTGTCCTTCGAGGCCATCTGCCGGATGCCGTTGAAGCTGGACCGCCAGGCGGCGATGTGGTCGGTTTCGCAGGCCACCGCACAGACCGGCAGCTGGACATCGGAGATCCGGACCGGATGGCCCAGCACCGGAAAGGTGCCCTTGGCGAATTCGTCGCGCTGGCACAGGCCGCGCAGGTATTCCACGCTCATCTTCGCGGGCAGGTTGGTGCCGTCGCCGTTCCAGTAGAGCAGGTCGAAGGCCGGCGGCGCCTCGCCCAGCATGTAGCTCTTGATCGCGGGCTGCCAGATCAGGTCGTTCGACCGCAGGAAGCTGAAGGTGCGGCCCATGAACAGCTTGTCCAGAACCCCGTCGACCGCGACCTGCCGCTCGATCCCGTCGACGAAGTCGTCGTTCAGGAACACGCCCATCTCGCCCTGGTCGGAAAAGTCGGTCAGCGTGGTGAAGAAGGTGGCGGCCTTGACGCTCTTGTCGCCGGCCTTCTGCAGATAGGCCAGCGTCAGCGCCAGCGTGGTGCCGGCGATGCAGTAGCCCACGCAGTTGATCTGCTTTTCACCGGTGATGCGGCGCACCTCGGCCATGGCGCGCAGAAAGCCGTCGCGGATGTAGTCATCCATCCCCTTGTCGCGATAGCCGGCATCGGGGTTGACCCAGGACACCACGAACAGCGTGAAGCCCTGGTCCACGATCCACTTGATCAGGCTGTTCTGCGGCTTCAGGTCCAGGATGTAGAACTTGTTGATCCAGGGCGGAAAGATCAGCAGCGGCGTGCGGTGCACGGTGTCGGTCGTGGGCGCATACTGGATCAGCTCGAACATCTCGTTGCGATAGACCACGCCGCCCGGGGTGGTCCCCAGATTCTCGCCCACGCGGAAGGCGGTGGGATCGGCCAGCGTCACCAGAAGGTCGCCCTGGTTGGTCTCGATGTCGCGCACCAGGTTTTCCAGACCCCGCACCAGGCTTTCGCCGTCGGTCTGCACGGCGCGTTCCAGCGCCTCGGGGTTGGTGCCCAGAAAGTTGGTGGGCGAAAACATGTCGACGATCTGGCGCACGAAATAGTCGACGCGCTTGCGGTCGGCGGGGTCCAGCCGGTCCAGCCCCGAGACGGCCTGGGTCACCGCCTCGGCGTTCATCAGATACTGCTGCTTGAGGAAGTTGAAGAACGGATGCGTGTCCCACAGCGGGTTCGAGAATCGCCTGTCCTTGGGCGTGGGGTCGGGCGGCGGGGTCAGCTGGCCCTGGGCCAGGCGGTGCTGCGCCTCGACGTAATGTTTCAGCGTCTTGCCCCAGTAGCCCACCTGATGTTCCAGGACCTTGCCCGGATTCTGCATCATTTCCGCGACATAGGCCGCCGCGGCCTTCATGTAGACATCCTGGCTGGGGCCATGCAGCGAGGGATCGGCTGGCTTGCGGACGGCCAGCGCGGCAACCAGGCGTTGCGACAGCTGTTCCAGCCTCGCCAGGTTGGCGTTCAGCCGCTCCAGCCGGGCGGCGGACTCGTCATCCTTGGTTGTCATAATAATCTTTCCCCCGTATCCTCTGCGCTGCAACATAACGTCGCCGATCTGGGGGGGAAAGCGACGAATTGGGCCGGGCCCCTCCCGGACTTAGGAGACGTGATGAAATACATGATGACCTACGACCTGATGGAGTCGGCCCGCAACACCCACGAATGGCTGGGTGCGACGACGCGCGCCATGGCGTCCTATCCCGCATTCGCGCTGGTGCCCAGCCCGATGCTGGCGCTGACCGCCGCCTGGGGCGAGGTGACCGAACGCAGCTTTGGACGGATGGTGGCCAAGCCCGACTGGGGCATCCGGTCGATCGTGGGCAGCGACGGCACCGACCATCTCGTCGATGTGGTGCCGGTGGTGCGGCGGCCCTTTGGCGACCTGATCCACTTCTCGGTCCGCCGTCGCGCGCCCATGGCGCGCCGGGTGATGCTGGTGGCGCCGATGTCGGGCCATTATGCTACCCTGCTGCGGTCGACGGTGGCCAGCCTGCTGCCCGACTGCGACGTCTATGTGACCGACTGGCACAATGCCCGCGACATTCCGGTATCCGTCGGCAAGTTCGATGTCGAGGACTACACGCTCTATCTGGTGGACTTCATGCGCGCACTGGGGCCCGACACGCATGTGATCGCCGTCTGCCAGCCCGCGCCGCTGACGCTGGCGGCCACCGCCTATCTGGCGGCCGAGGAGCCCCAGGCCCAGCCCCGCACGCTGACGCTGATCGGCGGGCCGATCGACCCCGACGCGGCCGCCACCGACGTGACCGACTTCGGCCGCCGCGTGACCATGGGCCAGCTGGAACAGCTGGCGATCCAGCGCGTGGGCTTCAAGTACAAGGGCGCGGGCCGCCTGGTCTATCCGGGTCTGCTGCAACTGCAGTCCTTCATGTCGATGAACGCCGACCGGCACGGCAAGGCCTTCTTCGACCAGATCGTCCGCGTCGCCCGGGGCGAGGCGTCGGACCACGACGCGCACAACCGCTTCTACGACGAATATCTGGCCGTGATGGACATGACGGCCGAATTCTATCTGTCGACGGTCGAGCGCATCTTCAAGAACCGTGAGGTCGCCCGCAACGACTTTACCGTGGCGGGCAAGCGGGTCGACATCGGCGCGATCACCCAGGTCGCGGTCAAGACGGTCGAGGGCGCGAACGACGACATCAGCGCGCCTGGCCAGTGCGTGGCCGCGCTGAAGCTGTGCACCGGCCTGCCCGAGTCGAAGAAGGCCAGCCATATCGAACCCGGCGCCGGCCATTACGGCATCTTCGCCGGGAAAAGCTGGCGGCTGAACATCCGCCCGCTGGTGCTGAACTTCATCGACGCGAATTCGGGCCAGCAGCCGCCGGCACGCAAGCCGTCGCTGGCGGCGGTGCCCTGACCCGGGCGCCCCTGACCTAATCGCCGAGAAAGCGCTCGATGGCGTCCGAAACCTCTTCGGGCGTCTCGAGCGTGGGCAGATGCCCGGCCGTGTCGATCTGCAGGAACTGCGCGCGCGGCATCATGTCGACGGTGAACTGCTGGCGCCGCGGCGGCACCAGCGTGTCCAGCGCGCCCGCGATCACCAGCGCGGGGGCCAGCGCGCGGCGCAGGGTCTTCTGGTGGTCGGGCCGGCGCTGCAGCGCGCGGGCCTGGGCCTGATAGACCTCGGCCCCGCGGACGCGGCCCATCTCGGCCACCAGCGCCTGCACATCGGCCCGGCCGGGCCCGGGCGCCAGCGCCGCGGCGGGGAATTCCTGGGCCAGCGCCTCGGCCAGGCGGCCGGTGCGGGCGGCGATCAGCCGCGCCTCGCGCGCGGCGGCCACGGCCGGGGGTTCGGCCAGCGGATCGGTCGAGATCAGCACCAGCTGCGCCACCCGGTCGGGCGCCCGCCGCAACAGGTCCAGCGCCACGCTGCCGCCCAGCCCCGCGCCGGCCAGCGCACAGCGGTCGGGCAGGTGGGGCAGCAGATGGGCCGACATCTCCTCGACACTGGCCAGGCCGGGCAGCGGCGCCACAGTCACCGGCCGGGCCAGCGACAGCGCGACGATCTGGTGGAACCACAGCCGCGCATCGGCCGCGATGCCGGGGATCAGGACCAGCGGCAGGCTCATCGCGCGCCCGCAAAGGCCAGGATGCGGTCGGTGACCGGGCCGGTCAGCCCGGGCGACAGGATGTCGCCCCCCAGCACATGGCCATGGGGGTCGTCGCCCGGGCCGGGGGTCAGCCGCGCGAGGTCCGCCCCCGCGGCCCAGCGCGCGGCCAGGTCCGGAATACGCCCCGTGTCCACCACCCGGTCGGCGGGGTTGATCACGAACAGCGCGGGCACCCGCGCCCGCGCCGGATCGACCGCCCGCCCCGCCCGCATCACCGCCGCCATCGGGAACAGCGCGGCCGTGGGGTAGTCGGTCGTCCACCAGCGCGCATGGTCGGCGTTGACCGGGGCAAAGCCGCGCTGCCGCCCCGCCAGCCACGGGCCCCAGTGCCGCGCCAGCGGCAGGTCCAGCAGCACCGCCGCGGGGCTTGCCAGCGCCAGGTTGGGCGAGATCAGCGCCAGCCCCGCCAGCCCCGCCGCGCGCACCGGATCGGCCGCGGCCAGCAGGGCCAGCGTCGCCCCGGTCGAGGTGGCGATGACCAGCACCCGCCCGCCGATCCGCCGCCCGATGGCCAGCGCGATGTCCAGATCGCGCAGCCAGTCGCCGGCCGTCGCCCGCCCCAGCGCCGCGCCATCGGCGCCATGCCCGGTCAGCCGCGCCAGGAACAGATTGGCCCCCAGCGCCTGCGCCACGCGCTGGGGCACCGGGGCAATCTCGCGGTGCGTGGCCGAAAAGCCGTGCAGATAGACCACCGACCAGGGCGTGACCCGCCCGGGTGCGCCGGCCCAGGCGATCTGCGCCTGCGCCCCGGGTCGGATGTCGGGAAAGGACAATTCACGCGCCTGCAGCCAGGCCTCGACATCCGCGGGCAAGTCCTTGTCAAAAAAAGCCGGACCCAGGTCCGGCAGGGGTTCGCGGCCAAAAGCCCAGGCCCCGCCAAAAAGTGCGAAAAGGGCAAGCGCCCCGCCGCCCAGAATGACCCGCCGGTCAGCCATCCGCGCCCAGATCGTCCAGCGTGCGCGCGATCAGCGCCAGGCAGTCGGGGCTGGAAAAGCGGTGATCGGCCCCCTTGACCAGCGTCAGCCGGATGTCGGGCCCCCTGGCATGGTCCAGCAGCCGCAGCGCCACCGACATCGGCACATCCGCATCCGCCGTGCCCTGCAACAGCCGCACCGGAAAGGGCAGATCCAGCGCCGAACGCAGCACCAGATGGTCGCGCCCGTCCTCGATCAGCCGGCGCGTGATCACATAGGGCTCGGGCGAATAGTCCGAGGGCTGCTCGACAAACCCCTGGTCCTGCAGCGCCGCGCGCTCGGCGGGGGTGAAACGCGCCCACATCAGATCCTCGGTAAAGTCGGGGGCGGCGGCGATGCCCACAAGGGCCGCCACCCGGTCGGGCATGGCCCGCGCCAGCAGCAGCGCGATCCAGCCGCCCATCGACGACCCCACCAGCACCTGCGGCCCCGAGGTCCGCGCCGTCAGCACTGCGCAGGCATCGGCGAACCAGTCGCCGATCCCCAGATCGGCAAACCGCCCGTCCGAGGCGCCGTGGCCCGAATAGTCGAACCGCAGATAGGCCCGCCCGCGGGCGGTGGCCCAGTCCTCCAGCGCCAGCGCCTTGGTCCCGGTCATGTCCGACCGGAAGCCGCCCAGAAACACCACACCGGGCCCCTGCCCCGGCCTTTGCCGAAAGGCCAGGCGGCGGCCCTGGGGGGTGGTCAGGAATTCGGTCATCGCAGCCTCCGGCCTGCACGCGCAACACGGGTATAGACCGGCCCCCGGCCCGCGGCCAGCCGCCGCGCGGCCGGGCGTTGACTTCCGCCCCCCGCGCGCGCAGAACGGCGCCCAACAAACCCGCAACCGGGCGTTCCGTGGGCGCCAGACCGACGAGGAGCACGGCCATGAGCCAGATTTCCCTGACATTCCCCGACGGCGCGCAGCGCCCCTATCCCGCGGGCATCACCGCGGCCCAGGTGGCCGCCGGCATCAGCCCCAGCCTGGCCAAGCGGGCGATCAGCGCCACGGTGAACGGCGCGCACTGGGATCTGGCCTGGCCCATCGCGGCCGATGCGACCATTGCCATCCACACCATGGCCGACGACGCCCAGGCGCTGGAGCTGATCCGCCACGACCTGGCCCATATCATGGCCCGCGCCGTGCAGGAGCTGTGGCCCGAGGTCAAGGTGACCATCGGCCCGGTGATCAAGGACGGCTGGTATTACGATTTCGACCGCGACGAGCCCTTCACCCCCGAGGATCTGGGCGCGATCGAGGCGCGGATGAAGCAGATCATCGCCGCCCGCGACCCGGTCCGGACCGAGGTCTGGTCGCGCGACGACGCCATCGCCTACTATCGGGGGCGCAACGAACCCTTCAAGGTGGAACTGGTCGAGGCGATCCCCGAAGGCCAGCCGATCCGCATGTACTGGCACGGTCCCTGGCAGGACCTGTGCCGCGGGCCGCATCTGCAGCACACGGGCCAGGTGCCGGCCGATGCCTTCAAGCTGATGCATGTGGCCGGCGCCTACTGGCGCGGCGACAGCCGCAACCGGCAGCTGCAGCGCATCTACGGCGTGGCCTTCCGCAACCGCGACGACCTGAAGGCCCATCTGACCATGCTGGAAGAGGCCGCGAAACGCGACCACCGCAAGCTGGGCCGCGAGATGGACCTGTTCCACATGCAGGAAGAGGCGCCGGGCCAGGTGTTCTGGCACCCCAACGGCTGGACGATCTACACCACGCTGCAGGACTACATGCGCCGCCAGCAGCGCCGCGGCGGCTATGTCGAGGTCAACACCCCCCAGGTGGTGAACCGCGTGCTGTGGGAAAAGTCGGGCCACTGGGCGAACTATCAGGACAACATGTTCATCGTCGAGGTCGACGAGGAACACGCCCGCGAAAAGACGGTCAACGCGCTCAAGCCGATGAACTGCCCCTGCCATGTGCAGATCTTCAACGTCGGGCTGAAAAGCTATCGCGACCTGCCGCTGCGCATGGCCGAATTCGGATCCTGCAACCGCTATGAACCCAGCGGCGCGCTGCACGGCATCATGCGGGTGCGCGGCTTCACCCAGGACGACGCCCACATCTTCTGCCGCGAGGATCAGATCGAGGCCGAGACCAAGAAGTTCATCGAATTCCTGTCCGCCGTCTACCGCGACCTGGGGTTCGAGAAGTTCCGCGTCAAGTTCTCGACCCGGCCCGACCAGCGGGCGGGGTCGGACGAGGTCTGGGACAAGGCCGAGGCGGCGCTGGTCAATGCCACCCGCGCGGCGGGCTATGACTTCGCCCTGAACCCGGGCGAAGGCGCCTTCTACGGGCCGAAACTGGAATTCGTGCTGACCGATGCGATCGGGCGCGACTGGCAGTGCGGCACGCATCAGGTGGACTTCGTGCTGCCCGAACGGCTGGACGCCAGCTATATCGGCGAGGATGGCGCGAAACACCGCCCCGTCATGCTGCACCGCGCCTGCCTGGGGTCGTTCGAACGCTTCATCGGCATCCTGATCGAGAACCACGCGGGCAAGCTGCCCTTCTGGCTGGCGCCGCGGCAGGTGGTGGTGGCCAGCATCGTGTCGGATGCCGACCCCTATGTGGCCGAGGTGGTCGCCGCCCTGACCGCCGCGGGTGTGCGGGCCGAGGCCGACACCCGCAACGAAAAGATCAACTACAAGGTGCGCGAACATTCCGTGGGCAAGGTGCCCGTCATCCTGGCCATCGGGCTGAAGGAGGTCGAGGATCGCACCGTGTCCGTCCGTCGGCTGGGCGACACAAGGACCGAGACGGTCGCGCTGGATGCGATCCTCGCCGAACTGGCGGCCGAGGCGACGCCGCCCGACCTGCGTTAATGCGGGTCGGGCCGGCGGGCGGCCAGCGCCAGCACCGCCCCCAGCAGGCAGAAGCCGATGGGGAACATGGTAAAGACGCCAAAGCCGAAGGCCTGCCAAATCAGCCCCGCGGCCGCGGCCATCAGCGCCGCCGCGGCCAGGTTCTGCGACCGCGCCATGGCGCCCCCGGCAATCGCCAGCAGGGGCGCCAGGAACCCCGCCACGCGGATCAGCGCGGGATTGTCGACCTGGCGGGCCAGATCGCCCACCTCGCCATAGCGGTCGATGAACTCGGTATAGCCATAGCCGAAGAAGCCCACGACCATGGCCCAGATCCCGCCGATGATTCCCAGAACAAGCGCCGAATTCCGCATGGCCACCTCCGCCGACCTGTCATAGGCCAGGACGATCCGCCGCGCCAGCACGGGCGGGCGCTTGATTTTTTTCCCGCATGGGGCAAACTTCACCCGCAACGACGGACTTTCTGCCCGCCTCCTGTTTCAGGCAGCCGGCTGCAAGGCGGTTGCAAGGCCCGGCAATCCCGCCCGGCCCCACGACGTGGAGGTTGTGAATGCCCACCGGAACCGTGAAATGGTTCAACGCCACCAAGGGTTATGGGTTCATCGCCCCGGATGACGGCGGCAAGGACATCTTCGTTCACATCTCGGCGGTCGAACGCGCGGGACTGAAGGGCCTGAACGACAACCAGAAGATCGGGTTCGAGCTGCAGACGGGCCGGGACGGCCGCGCCTCGGCCACCAATCTGCGGCTGCTCTAGATCAGCGCCGCCTGCACCTCGGCATCCCAGCCCAGATACCAGTCCTGCCCCGCGCGGATCACCGGGCGTTTCATCACCGTGGGCTGGGCGGCGATCTGCGACTCGGGCTCGGACGCCCTCAGGAAATCGCTGAAGCCGCGATAGGTGGTCGAGCTGCGGTTGATCAGCCGGTCGCCGAACCGGGCCACCAGCTCGGCGATCTCGTCCCCGGTCAGCGGGTTCTTGCGGATGTCGCGAAAGGTGACGGCGTGGCCTGCGGCCTCCAGCGCCTTGATCGCCTTCTTGCAGGTGTCGCAGGTGGAAATGCCATACAGGATCATCGCGCGTCCCTTTGTCCGGGTGGGGCGGCGAGTTCCGCCGCAGGGCCGGGCTTATCCAACTGCGCCCCCGCGGGCAAGCGGCGCGACTATCCCCAGACCTCGCAGAATTCGCGCCATTCGCCGCGCGACATGCCCGACTGCTCGAACCCCACCTCCTCGCCCGACAGGCGCCGCTTCAGCACCTCGACTGCGCGTGCACTGAGCGTGACGCCCCCCAGGCGATAGTCCTGAAAGGCCGCATGGGCCAGCGGCACCCAGTCGCGCACGCAGGCGGCGATCGTCTCGGCATAGGCGCGGATTTCATACTGGGCATGGGCATCGGCGCGCAGCCGCAGGAAGTGGAACAGGTTGTGCAGGTCCACCTTCCAGTACCACTGGGTATAGATGTTCATGGGCAGGTTCATCCGCGCCAGTTCGCGCGCCAGACCCTGCTGGCCGTCCTGGCTGAGCATCTCCTGGTAATGGTCATACATCTGCGCCGCATCGGCCTTGAGCAGCGCCAGCACGCGCGCGGCCTCCTCACCCCCCAGCACGGCGCCGCGGCCCTGGTTGTTCACGGTCGATTGCGCGGCCAGCTGTTCGGGGGCGGGAATGTAGAACTCGCGGTCCAGGATCGAATAGCGCGCCGAATATTCGTTGACGTTCGCGGTGCGGTGGCGGATCCACTGCCGCGCCACGAAGACGGGCAGCTTCACATGCAGCTTGACCTCGCACATCTCGAACGGCGTCGAATGCCAGTGCCGCATCAGATAGCGGATCAGCCCCTCGTCGTTCTGGACATGGCGGGTGCCGGCGCCATAGCTGACGCGGGCGGCCTGGACGATGGCGGCGTCGTCGCCCATGTAGTCGATCACCCGGACAAAGCCGTGGTCCAGCACCGGATGCGCGCGGTAGAGATGCGCCTCCATCCCCTCGCTGACGGCGCGCAGCGTGGGGCGGGGGGTGGCACGCTGGGCCGCGATCTCGGCCTCTTGTTCCGGGGTCAGGGGCATCGGGCATTCCTTGCGCTGGCGTGACGGCCAGCCTATCGCCCCCCCACCGCCCAGCCAAGGCCGGGCCGCGGCCTTTTTGCATCAAGCCGCCCCGTCTGCCCGCGCCAGCCCCCCCACGGCGATTGACAGGCCCCGCCGGCTTGGGCACGCTGAGCACAAAGCAAAGACAACCGGGCAGACAGTCATGAACCTCCGCAGTGCGGCGCCGCTGGCGCTGATGTTCGCATTGACCGCCTGCGGCGGCAATTCGCTGAACAACGTCGATCCCGGGACCGGTGGCGGCACCGACGGCGGGATCGACAGCGAACGCCAGCTGCCCCCCGGCACCGAAAGCCCCACGCGCAACACCGACATCGTGCGCTACGAAGCCCAGGATGACGAGGGCTCGGGCTATGTCACCTCGGTCAGCTATGACCGGGCGACCGACACCTTTACCGTCGACAACCTGGCCTTCGACGGCGACAACGCCTATCAGCGCGGGGTCGCGGTGGGCAGCCTGGGCCCCTATGCCGTCTATGAAAGCGACAGCGCCTATGTCGACAGCCAGACCGGCGCTCCCATCGGCCAGTTTACGCATCGCGCGATCTACGGCGTATCGCGCACGGGCGAGACGGAATTCGCCATCGTGCGCACCGGGTCCTATGTCGGTTACGGCTTTGGCGGCTTCGTCTATGAACGCAACGGCTCCGTCACCCTGCCGACCGAGGGGCAGGCCCTGTTCCAGGGCGACTATGCCGCGCTGCGCGACTTCCAGGGCCGCGGCGGGCTGGAATATGTCATCGGCGACATGGCGATCGCGATCGACTTCGACGATTTCAACAGCGGCGCGGCCGTGCGCGGCAAGATCACGAACCGCGCCATCTTCGACATCAACGGCCGCGACATCACCGCCGATGTGCTGGCCGCGCTGACCGAGGATACCAACGTCACCCAGTCCGTCCTGCCCACCGTCGTGTTCCAGGTGGGGCCGGGCACGCTGGATGCCAATGGCGAGATGGTGGGCCAGGCCGACAGCAGCGTGGTCACCGATACCGGCGCGCTCGAGACCTTTGAAAGCGGCAATTTCTACGCCGTCCTGTCGGGCGAGGGCGCGCAAGAGGTGACGGGGATCATCGTGCTGACGGCGGACGACCCCCGCTATGACGGCGTGACGGCGCGCGAAACCGGCGGGTTCATCCTGTATCGCGAGTGACGATGCCCCGCCCGGGCCCGATCGCCCGACTGGCCGGGGCGGCGGCGCTGATGTTGGCGCTGGCCGTGGGGGCGGCGCCGGCGCGCGACCTGACGCCCGACCAGATGCGCCGCGCGGGCTACGACGCCCAGGCCGCGGGCCAGGCCGAGCTGGCGGTGCAGATCGCCCAGGCGCTGATCGCGCGCGATCCCGCGGATGCGGTGGCCCATGTCATCCTGTCGCGCGCGCTGCGCGACCTGGGCCGGTTCGACCCCGCCGCCACCGCCGCCCGCCGCGCCTGGGCGCTGGCCACCGACGATGCGCAGCGCTACGGCGCGGCGCTGGCGGCGGCACAGGCGCTGTCCTCGGCCGGGCAGCGCACGGCGGCGCAGCTGTGGCTGCGTCGCGCGGCCCAGGTCGCGCCCACGCCGCTGGCCCGCACCATCGCCGAACGCGACCACGCCTATGTCCGGTCGCGCAACCCCTGGTCGCTGCGGCTGGACCTGTCGGTGGCGCCGTCCTCGAACGTGAACAACGGCAGTTCGCAGGACAGTTTCGACTTCCTCGGCCTGCCCTTCGTGCTGTCGGGCGATGCCCGCGCGCTGTCGGGGGTGGAAACGCGACTGGGGCTCTCCGCCCGCTACCGCCTGCCGCCCTCGGGCCGCGGCCAGACCGCGCTGCGGCTGTCGCTGCAGCAGACGGTGGTCGACCTGTCCGAGGCCGCGCGCACCCAGGCCCCCGGCGCGCGCGGGTCCGACTATGACTTTGCCGCGGTCGAGGCGGGCCTGTCCTGGCAGCGGCCGGGCCGGGTGGGCTGGGGGGTCGAGGCCACGCTGGGCCACAACCTCTACGGCGGCGCCCCGCTGTCGGACTATCTGCGGCTGGACCTGACCGCCGACCGGCGGCTGGGGCGCGGCCGTGCCTTTGCCGGGCTGGGGCTGGAACGGCAGATCCGCCGCGACCTGGCGATGCGGTCGGCCAGCATCCTGACGCTGCGTGGCGGCTGGACACAACCGCTGGCCCGGGGCGACCGGCTGCAGCTGGCCGCAGGCGCCCGGCGCAGCCTGTCCGACGCGGTCGAGATCGACCACACCGCCTTGACCCTGTCGGCCGACTGGCAGCGCGCGGCCCCCCTGCCCATGGACCTGCGGCTGGGCCTGTCGCTGGGGGTCGAGGCGCGCGATTACGCCATCTCGCCCTATACCGCGGACGGGCGGCAGGACCTGCGGCTGACCGGGGCGGTCAGTCTCGGCCTCGAACGGCTGGACTATCTGGGCTTTCACCCCGTCCTGCGGATCGAGGCGGGCCAGGTCCGCTCGAACGTCGCGCTCTACGACAGCCAGACGCTGGGCCTCAGCCTGGGCCTGCGGTCGTCGTTCTAAGGCTGGCCCGGCCCAATGCCGCGCCCCCCTCCGGCCGCAGGTGAGGGTCGGGGTCCGCGACCGCGCAACCTCGCCCCATACCACCGATGGAAGGCAGGACCTGCGGCTGACCGGGGCGGTCAGCCTCGGCGCCGAACGGCTGGACTATCCGGGGCCTTGCCCCGTCCTGTGGATCGAGGCGGGCCGGGTCCGGTCCAACGTCGCGCTCTGCGACAGCCAGACGCTGGGCCTCAGCCTGGGCCTGCGGTCATCATTCCAGGGCTGGCCCCGGCCGCCGCTGCGCCCCCTGCGGCCGCAGGTGAGGGTCGGGGGCCGCGACCGCGCCACCTCGCCCCATACCGCCGACAGAAGGCAGGATCTGCGGCTGACCGGGGCGGTCAGCCTCGGCCCCGAACGGCTGGACTACCAGGGCCTTCTCCCCGTCCTGCGGATCGAGGCGGGCCGGGTCCGGTCCAACGTCGCGCTTCGCGACCGCCCAACGCGGTCTTGGCCCGGGCCTGCGGTCGTCATTCCAGGGCTGGCCCTGCCCGCGCGGGATGCTACCCTGCCCCCGCACGGCCTGCCGCCGAAATCAGGGGAATCGCATGAAGATCCGTTATCTGCACACGATGGTCCGGGTGCTGGACCTCGACGCCTCGATCGCCTTCTACCGCCTGCTGGGTCTTGAGGAGACGCGCCGCTACGAAAGTCCGCAGGGCCGCTTCACGCTGGTGTTCATGGCCCCCCCGGGCCAGCCCGACTGCCCGGTCGAGCTGACCTACAACTGGGACGGCGACACCGGCCTGCCCTCCGACAGCCGCCACTTCGGCCATCTGGCCTATGCGGTCGAAAACATCTACGACCTCTGCGCCCATCTGCAGGCCAACGGCGTCACCATCAACCGCCCCCCGCGCGACGGCCGCATGGCCTTTGTCCGCAGCCCCGACAACATCTCGGTCGAGCTGCTGCAGATCGGCGATCCGCTGCCGCCGTCCGAACCCTGGGCCTCGATGCCCTCGACCGGCCACTGGTAGACCCGGCCCCTGGCAGGCTGGCCACCGGCGGGACCGGCGCCCGTCCTCCCGCCGCACCCGCACGGTCGGCCCCGGCCCCGCAGCGTTGCCCGCTGCGGGCCCGCCGTGAGGCCAAGGCACACCCCTCTTTCGCAAAGGGATCGGCAACCCTGGACAAGGTCGACCAGGTTCCCGCCGCGCCCCCCGAACGCGCCGCCTCGCCCATAGCCCTGCCTCCCTTCCGCTTCCCGGCCAAATATCCTCGGGGGGTGAATTCGGCCCCCCGGGGCC
>JACXUX010000038.1 GCA_014763725.1 Rhodobacterales bacterium | reverse complement strand
GCCGACATGGCCTTCACCCCGGTCGCGGCCTTGCCACGGCCGCCGCGGCGCTGCGCCTGATAGGCGGCCAGCGGCTGGGATTTGGCGTAACCACCATGAGAGATGGTAACGACGCGTTCTTCTTCGGTGATCAGGTCGGCCAAGGTCAGATCCAGACGGGACTCGAGGATCTCGGTACGACGCGCATCGCCGAAGTCGCGCTTCACGCCCTCGAGCTCCTCGCGGATGACTTCCATCAGCCGCACCGGACTGGTCAGGATACGGATCAGCTCGCCGATCTGGGTAAGGATTTCCTGATACTCGGCGAGCAGCTTCTCATGCTCGAGGCCGGTCAGTCGGTGCAGGCGCAGATCGAGGATCGCCTGGGCCTGTTCCGGTGAAAGGAAATACTTGCCGTCGCGCAGACCATACTGCGGGTCGAGATTCTCTGGACGGCAGGCATCGGCACCGGCGCGTTCGACCAGGATCACGTCGGCGGGCAGGCCTTCGTGCACGCGCAGCATCACCTCGCGCCAGATCTCGGCCGGCAGGCCACCGCCGGTCACGCCGGTCAGCGGGGTGTTGTCGTCGTAACCCATCCAGACGCCCGCCACATAATCGGCCGAAAAGCCCACGAACCAGGCGTCGCGCGCGGCCTGGGTGGTGCCTGTCTTGCCCGCGACCTCTCGGTCCGGCAGGGCGGCGCGGGTGCCGGTGCCGCGGCGGATCACCTGGTGCAGCATCCAGGTCAGCTGCCGCGCCGCAGGTTCCGAGATCACCCGTTCGCCGATGCCGCCGCCCAGACCGATCAGCGGCTGGTCGTCGCCCTGCAGGCGCAGTTCGACCAGGCCATAGGGCCGGACCGAGGATCCGCCGTTCAGGATGCCCGCATAGGCGCCTGTCATGTCCAGCAGCGTCGATTCCGATACCCCCAGCGCCAGCGCGGGCCCCGCGGCCAGGTCGGACTTCAGCCCGAAGTCGGCCGCCACCCTGCGCACCGCATCGCGCCCCACCCGTTCCGACAGCCGCACCGCGGGGATGTTCAGCGATTGCGCCAGCGCCTCGGTCAGGCTGACGGTGCCGCGGAATTCCTTGTCGTAGTTCGCCGGGCTCCAGGGGCCGGACCCGGGGATGTTGATGGTCAGCGGGCTGTCCTCGATCGGGTCGGCGGGCGACAGGCCCATGTCCAGCGCCGCGGCATAGATGAACGGCTTGAACGCCGACCCGGTCTGCCGCAGCGCCTGGGTCGCGCGGTTGAAACTGCCCGCGGCCTGGGTCCGGCGGCCGCCCACCATGGCGCGCACTGCCCCGTCGGCCGACATCACCACCACCGCGGCCTGGGCGTTCGAGCCCTCGCGCACCCGGGTGGCAAAGACATCGGCCAGCGCGGCCTCGGCCGCCTTCTGCAGGCGCTGGTCCATCGTGGTGCGGATCACCACGTCCTCGGTCGTTTCGGTGGTCAGGAAGGCGGGGCCCGATTCCATCACCCAGTCGGCGAAGAACCCGCCCGACCGGCTGGCCGCCGCCTCGGACAGTTCGGCGGGGTTGCGGCGGGCCTGTTCGGCCTCGGCCTGGGTCAGATAGTCCTGATCCTGCATCAGCCCCAGGATGACATTCGCCCGTTCGCGCGCCCGCTCCAGGTTCGACGTGGGGGCATAGCGCGAGGGCGCCTTCAGCAGCCCGGCCAGCATCGCGGCCTCGGCCGGGGTCACCTCGGCCGCCGACTTGCCGAAATAGCGCTGCGAGGCGGCCTCGAACCCGCGCGCGCCCGCGCCCAGATAGGCGCGGTTGAAGTAGATCGTCAGGATCTCGTCCTTGGAATACTTGGCCTCGAGCGCAAAGGCATAGGGCACCTCCTTGATCTTGCGCCACAGCCCGCCGCGGCGGCAGTCTTCTTCATAGGCGGCCTCGTCCTTCCACTGGGTGGGGTCGTAGGGGACGCCCAGACACAACAGCTTGGCCACCTGCTGGGTGATGGTCGACCCGCCGTTGCCGTCCAGCGGGCCGCGCCCCTCGGCCAGGTTGATGCGGATCGCGCTGGCGATGCCGCGCGGGCTGATGCCCAGATGCCAGTAGAAGCGCTTGTCCTCGGTCGCGATCACCGCGTTCTTCAGATGCGGCGACACGCTGTTGGCGTCGATCTGGCCGCCAAAGGTTTCGCCCCGCCAGGCAAAGACCTGGCCGTCGCGGTCCAGCAGCGTGACCGACCCGCGCGACCGGCCGTCCAGCAGCTGCGTCACCTCGGGCAGCTGGACGTGGAAATAGAGGCTGGCCAGCCCCAGGATCAGCGCGACCACGGTGCCGGTGCGCCAGACCACGGCCCAGATCAGCCGCCAGATCCAGCGCCACAGCCCCAGCACCAGCGCCACGATCGGGTTGCGCCGCCGTGGCGGGCGCCGGCCGCCGCCGCCACTGCCGCCCGAGCGGCCCGATCCCTTGCCGCCGCCGCCCGACGAACCCCTGGCCGCAGGCGTTTTCGGCGCCCGATCGCGCCGGTCGGCTACCAGCGGCGCCCCGCCCCGTCGTGTCTGCGTCATGCCCGTGCCCGAACCTGCCGGCGCTTTGCCGCGCCCTGTGCCGTTGACCATACCCCGCTTTGCGCCCCTTGGGGAGGCGCCGCCGCCCCCGATTCGCGTCGAAGTTATGCACGTAATATAGGCTATGCGATCAATAATTGTGCAAACTGTCATGCATTCCGCCCGGTGGCCCCGCCCGGCCCCGCCCGCTTTCTTGTTCTGCGCCGCGGAAAGTCACCTTGATGGCGCACAGGCCCCGCCTCGGGCCTCCGCCAACGGAAGGGGAGCGACGTGAAACTGATCATTGCAGCAATCAAGCCGTTCAAGCTCGAGGAGGTTCGCGAAGCGCTGACCGCCATCGGCGTGCGCGGCATGATGGTCACGGAAATCAAGGGCTTCGGGTCGCAGTCGGGACATACCGAAATCTATCGCGGGGCCGAATACGCGGTGAACTTCGTGCCCAAGGTCCGGCTTGAGATCGTGGTCAGCGACAGCCTGGCCGAACCGGTGGTCGAGACGATCCGCCAGACCGCCAAGACCGACAAGATCGGCGACGGAAAGATCTTCGTGCTGGACGTGCAGCACGCGGTGCGGGTGCGCACCGGCGAAATCGACGAAGATGCGCTGTAAACGGGCAAGTGGGGAAGAGAGAACGAACATGACGAACTGGTTGAAGAATCTCGGACTGGGCGGCGCTGCGGCGCTTGCCATGTCCCTGCCCGCCCGGGCCCAGGAAGCGGCAGCCGAGGCGGCGGCCGAAGTCGTCCCGGTGATGGACAAGGGCGACGTGGCCTGGATGATGACCTCGACGGTGCTGGTGCTGGCCATGATCGTGCCGGGCCTGGCGCTGTTCTACGGCGGCCTGGTGCGCACCAAGAACATGCTGTCGGTGCTGATGCAGTGCACCGTCATCGCCGCGGTGATGATGATCGTCTGGGTCGTCTACGGCTATTCCTTGGCCTTCGGCGGCGGCACCGGACCCTATTTCGGCGGCTTCGGCAAGCTGTTCCTGGCCGGCGTCACGCCCGACTCGATGTCGGCGACCTTCTCGGCCGAATATGTCATCCCGGAATATGTCTTCATCGCCTTCCAGATGACCTTTGCCGCGATCACGCCCGCCCTGATCATCGGCGCCTTCGCCGAACGGATCAAGTTCTCGGCCGTGCTGCTGTTCTGCGTGCTCTGGGGCACGCTGGTCTATGCCCCGGTCGCGCATATGGTGTGGGACGCCTCGGGCCTGATCTTCAACTGGGGCGCGCTGGACTTTGCCGGCGGCACCGTCGTGCACATCAACGCGGGCGTTGCGGCACTGATCGGCAGCCTGATGATCGGCAAGCGCGTGGGCTACGGCAAGGACAACATGGCGCCCCATTCGATGACGCTGACGCTGGTCGGTGCGGGCATGCTGTGGGTGGGCTGGTTCGGCTTCAACGTGGGCTCGAACCTCGAGGCCAACGGCGGCGCGGCGCTGGCCATGATCAACACCTTCGTCGCCACGGCGGGCGCCATCGTCGCCTGGGTGGTGATCGAGGGCCTGGGCCGCGGCAAGGCCTCGATGCTGGGCGCCGCCTCGGGCATGATCGCGGGCCTCGTCGCCGTGACCCCGGCCGCCGGCGTGATCGGCCCGATGGGCGCGATCGTGCTCGGCGCCATCGCCTCGGCCGTCTGCTACTTCTTCGTCGCGGTGGTCAAGCACAAGCTGGGCTATGACGACAGCCTGGACGTCTTCGGCATCCACGGCGTGGGCGGCATCGTCGGCGCCATCGGCACCGGCATCTTCGCGGCCCCGGGCCTGGGCGGCATCATGGGCGACGACTTCTCGATGGGCGGCCAGGTCTGGATCCAGATCAAGGCGGTCGTGGTCACCGTGGTCTGGTGCGGCGTGGTCTCGGCCATCCTCTACAAGGTCGTGGACATGACCGTCGGCCTGCGCGTCAAGGAAGATGAAGAGCGCGAGGGCCTCGACCTCACCTCGCACGGCGAACGCGCCTACAACCTCTGACACCCGGACGGGCGGGGTTCGCCCCGCCCACTCACCTCCCGCGCGGATCCTCCTCCCCCGCGCGCCGACGGACGGCCCGGGCCCCTGTCCGGGCCGTTCCGCATTTCAGCCAGACCGGCCGCAGTCCCGGGCCACCCGACCCGTCCTGCTTCCCGGTCAAGTATCCTCGGGGGGTGAAGGCGCCCCATGGGGCGCCGAGGGGGGCAGACAGCCCCCCTGCCTTGCGACCTCTCCGCCGCAGGGCTGCGGTCAGATCCCGGCCTCGACGATCGCGCGGGCCAGCACAGGCACCGTGGCCGCGTTCAGGCCGGCGATGTTCATGCGCGAATCGCCCACGACATAGACGGCGTGGTCCTCGCGCAGGCGCCGCACCTGGTCGGGCGTGGCGCCCAGGCGGCTGAACATGCCGCGGTGCTGCGCGAGGAAACCGAAGCGGTCCGATCCGGCGCGGTCGCGCAACGCGCGCGCCAGCCGGTCGCGCAGGTCTAGCATCGACAGGCGGATCGCGTCCAGCTCCGTCTGCCAGTCGGCGCGCAGTTCGGGGTCGGTCAGGATCGTCGTCACGATGCGCGCGCCGTGGTCGGGCGGAAAGCTGTAGCTCAGGCGGTTCAGCGTGGCCAGGTTGGCCTGCGTCACCTCGCGCCGGGCGGGGTCGGACAGCGCCAGCAGCACGCCCGTCCGTTCGCGGTAGATGCCGAAGTTCTTGGAGCACGAGGCCGCGATCAGCACCTCGGGCAGGCGCTGCGCGATCAGCCGGGTGGGGGCGGCGTCCGCCTCCAGCCCGTCGCCGAACCCCTGATAGGCCAGGTCGATCAGGGGCAGCGCGCCGCGCGCGGCAAGCACGTCGGCGATCGCGGCCCAGTCGGCCAGCGTCGGGTTCGCGCCGGTGGGGTTGTGACAGCAGCCATGCAGCAGCACCACGTCGCCCGGGCCCGCCGCGGCCAGATCGGCCAGCATCCCGTCCAGATCGACGCCGCGGGTCGCCTCGTCGAAATAGCGGTAGGGGGCGAAGGCCATCCCCAGATGCCGCAGGATCGACAGATGGTTGGGCCAGGTCGGGTCCGATACCCAGACCCGCGCGCCGGGCAGGGCCAGCCGCACCAGATCCAGCGCCTGGCGATAGGCCCCGGTGCCGCCCGGCGTGGCCAGCGCCGAGACCCGCGCCGCATCGGCCGCGGGTCCCAGGATCAGCCCCGCCATCGCCTGCAGGAACGCCGGGTCGCCCGCCAGCGCGGTATAGGTCTTGGTCGTCTCGGTCTGCAGCAGCCGCGCCTCGGCCGCGCGGACGGCGCGCAGGATCGGGGTCAGGCCGGTGGCATCCTTGTAGACGCCCACGCCCAGGTCGATCTTGTGCGGCCGCGGGTCGTCGCGGAACTGCTGGATCAGCGCCAGGATCGCATCGGCCGGTTGCGGCTGCAGCATTTCGAACATGGATCAGCCCCTTGCCACGCGCAGATCGTCATACATGCCCCATTCCGCCCAGGACCCGTCATAGAGCGCATGGTTCCGGTGCCCGATCCGTTCCAGCGCCAGCGACAGAATCGCCGCCGTCACGCCCGACCCGCAGCTGGTGATCGCGGGCCTGGTCAGGTCGACCCCGGCGGCCTGGAACACGGCGCGCAGGGCCTCGGGGTCCTTCATCGTGCCTTCGGGGGTCACCACCTCGGTCCAGGGGACGTTGCGCGACCCCGGGATATGCCCCGACCGCAGGCCGGGCCGGGGTTCGGGCGCCTCGCCGCGAAAGCGGGCGGCGGACCGGGCGTCGAGGATCTCGGCCTCGGCCAGCTTGCTGGCATGGGCCACCTGGGTCACGTCCTTGACCAGATGCGCCTGGCGCTGGACCGTCATGTGCCGGTCGCGCACGACGGGGGGCATGTCCTCGATCTCGCGGCCCTCGGCGCGCCATTTCGGCAGGCCGCCGTCCAGCACCGCCACATCGGTCTTGCCCATCAGGCGAAAGGTCCACCACACCCGCGGGGCCGAGAAGATGCCCGCCCCGTCATAGATCACAACCTGATGCCCGTCGCCCACGCCCATGGCGCGCATCCGGCTAACGAATTTCTCGGGCGGGGGGGCCATGTGCGGCAGCGGGCTGCGCTGGTCGGAAATCTCGTCGATGTCGAAGAAGCGCGCCCCGGGGATGTGGGCGGCCTCATATTCGGCGCGGGCATCGCGGTTCTGGTCGGGCATGTAGCACGACGCATCCAGGATGCGCAGGTCGGGGTCGCGCAGATGCGCGGCCAGCCAGTCGGTGGACACCAGCGTCTTCGGATCGTCGGTCATGCGGGCCCCCGTGGCGGCAGTTCCCCAGGAATTAAGCCCCCGCCGCGGGTGAGGCAAGCGTCATGCCCGCGCAGGCAGCCCCGCGCGGATGGCCAGCGCCGCGGCGCGGGGATCGGCCGCCGCCCAGACCGGCCGGCCCACCACGATGTGGTCGGCCCCCGCGGCCAGCGCCTGGGACGGGGTGGCGATTCGCTTCTGGTCGTCCGCGGCGGCGCCGTCGGGGCGCACCCCGGGCGTGACGATCAGCCGGCCCGCGGCCTGGGGCAGGGCGCGGATCGCGGCGGCCTCATGCGGGCTGGCGATGACGCCATGCGCGCCGGCGTCGAAGGCGCGGGCGGCGCGTTCCACCACGATCTGGGCCACGGGGCCGGGCTTGATCAGGTTGGCATCCAGATCCGCGCGGTCGAGCGAGGTCAGAACCGTGACCGCCAGGATCTGCAGCCCCTTGCCGGCCGCGCCCTGCACGGCGGCCGCCACCACCTGCGGATCGCCCTGCACGGTCAGGAAATCCAGGTCATAGCGCGCCACGCCGCGCACCGCGGCCTCGACCGTGGCGCCGATGTCGTAGAACTTCATGTCCAGGAAGATGCGCTTGCCGTGTTCGGCCTTCAGCTCATTGGCCAGCGCCAGACCCCCGCCGGTCAGCATGCCCAACCCGATCTTGTAGAAGCTGACGGCGTCGCCGATGCGGGCGGCCAGGTCCAGCCCCTGGACCACATTCGGCACATCCAGGGCCACGATCAGGCGGTCGTCTGCGGTCATGGCACTCTCCGGCGCTGGGTCGGTGCGGGGTTTAGCCCCGTTGCCCCGGCGCGTCCAGCGCAACGCGGGACGGGGCGGCGGGCGGGCCGATTCTTTGCTGCGGTATTCTTGCAACATCCATCCGCTTGACCCACATCAGCGACAAGGCCGGACCGGTGCGCCATGACGGGCGTCGGCACTGGTGCTGTGACAAGGAGACTGCGGATGAACCTGGAAAAGTTCACCGAACGCTCGCGCGGGTTCCTTCAGGCCGCGCAGACCATCGCGATGCGGGAAAGCCACCAGCGGCTTGCGCCCGAACATCTGCTGAAGGCGCTGATGGATGACGATCAGGGCCTGTCGTCGAACCTGATCCGCAAGGCCGGCGGCGAACCTGCCCGCGTGGTCGAGGCGGTCGAAGCCGCGCTGAAGAAGCTGCCCAAGGTGTCGGGCGATGCCCAGCCCTTTACCGACCCCGGGCTGGTCAAGGTGCTGGACGAGGCCGAGACGATCGCCAGGAAGGCCGGCGACAGTTTCGTGCCCGTCGAACGCATCCTGATGGCGCTGGCCCTGGTGCCGGGCAAGGCGAAGGACTGCCTGGATGCGGGCGCCGTGACCGCGCAGAAGCTGAACAGCGCGATCAACGACATCCGCAAGGGCCGCACCGCCGACAGCGCCAGCGCCGAGGAAGGCTATGACGCGCTGAAGAAATATGCCCGCGACCTGACCGAGGCCGCCGAACAGGGCAAGATCGACCCGATCATCGGCCGGGACGAGGAAATCCGCCGGTCCATGCAGGTGCTTTCGCGCCGGACCAAGAACAACCCCGTGCTGATCGGCGAACCGGGCGTGGGCAAGACCGCCATTGCCGAGGGGCTGGCGCTGCGCATCGTCAACGGCGACGTGCCCGAAAGCCTGCGCAACAAGCGGCTGCTCGCGCTCGACATGGGCGCGCTGATCGCGGGCGCCAAGTATCGCGGCGAATTCGAGGAACGGCTGAAGGCCATCCTCAAGGAGATCGAGGCCGCCGCGGGCGAGATCATCCTGTTCATCGACGAGATGCACACCCTGGTGGGCGCGGGCAAGGCCGACGGTGCGATGGACGCCGCCAACCTGATCAAGCCGGCGCTGGCGCGGGGCGAGCTGCACTGCGTGGGCGCCACCACGCTGGACGAATACCGCAAGCATGTGGAAAAGGACGCGGCCCTGGCGCGGCGGTTCCAGCCGATCTTCGTGTCCGAACCCACGGTGGAGGATACGATCAGCATCCTGCGCGGGATCAAGGAAAAGTATGAACTGCACCACGGGGTGAAGATCAGCGACAGCGCGCTGGTTGCGGCGGCCACGCTGAGCCACCGCTACATCACCGACCGCTTCCTGCCCGACAAGGCGATCGACCTGATGGACGAGGCCGCCAGCCGCCTGCGGATGGAGGTCGACAGCAAGCCCGAGGAGCTGGACGCCCTGGACCGCGAGATCCTGCAGAAGCAGATCGAGGCCGAGGCGCTGAAGTGCGAGGATGACGCCGCCAGCAAGGACCGTCTGGCCAAGCTGGAACGCGAACTGGCCGACCTGTCGCAGCAGTCGGCCGAGCTGACCGCGAGATGGCAGGCCGAACGCGACCGGCTGGAAGCCTCGCGCGGGTTGAAGGAACAGCTGGACCGCGCCCGCGCCGAACTGGAACAGGCCAAGCGCGAGGGCGATTTCGCCCGCGCGGGCGAGCTGCAGTATGGCCGCATTCCGGGCCTGGAAAAGCAGTTGGCCGAGGCCGAGGCTGCCGATGGCCAGCAGATGGTGTCCGAAACCGTGCGGCCCGAACAGATCGCCGAGGTCATCGAACGCTGGACCGGCATCCCCACCACCAAGATTCTGGAGGGCGAGCGCGACAAGCTGCTGAAGATGGAGGAAGAACTGGGTCGCCGCGTCATCGGCCAGCGTCAGGCGGTGGTGGCGGTGGCAAATGCCGTGCGCCGCGCCCGGGCCGGTCTGAACGATGAAAACCGCCCGCTGGGCAGCTTCCTGTTCCTGGGCCCGACCGGCGTGGGCAAGACCGAGCTGACCAAGGCCGTCGCCGAATACCTGTTCGACGACGAAAACGCCATGGTCCGGATCGACATGTCCGAGTTCATGGAAAAGCACGCGGTCGCCCGGCTGATCGGCGCCCCCCCGGGCTATGTCGGCTATGACGAGGGCGGTGTGCTGACCGAGGCCGTGCGCCGGCGGCCCTATCAGGTCGTGCTGTTCGACGAGGTGGAAAAGGCCCATCCCGACGTGTTCAACGTGCTGCTGCAGGTGCTGGACGACGGTATCCTGACCGATGGCCAGGGCCGGACGGTCGACTTCAAGCAGACGCTGATCGTGCTGACCTCGAACCTGGGGGCCTATGCGCTGAGCCAGCTGCCCGATGGCGCCGACCCCGCGCCCGCCCGGGCCGAGGTGATGGAGGCCGTGCGCGCCCATTTCCGCCCGGAATTCCTGAACCGTCTGGACGAGACGATCATCTTCGACCGGCTGGGCCGGCACGACATGGTCGGCATCGTCGAGATCCAGCTGCGGCGGCTGGACAAGCGTCTGGCAGGGCGCAAGATCGCACTGCAGCTGGACGATGCCGCCAAGGCCTGGCTGGCGGACGAAGGCTATGACCCCGTCTTCGGTGCCCGCCCGCTGAAGCGCGTGATCCAGCGCGCGCTGCAGGACCCGCTGGCCGAGATGATCCTGGCCGGCGACGTGGTCGACGGGCAGGTCATCCCGGTGACCGTGGGCCCCGAGGGGCTGCTGATCGGAGACCGGCTGGCCGCCAGCCGGCGCGAACGGCCGGCCGAGGCGGTGGTTCACTAGGTGCCCGGGCGCCGGTTGCGGACGGGGGCCCCGGGGCCCCCGTTTTCTCTCACGGGTGCGGACGCTAGCCTGACGGGCGGCGGCAGACGGGGGCCGGCATGGGCAGATTGCGGATCATGGGCATGGCTGCGGTGACCGCGCTGGCGCTGGCGGGGCCTGCGGCGGCGGATGACGACAGGCGGGCGAACGTGGTGCAGCTGTGCCAGGTCGAGGCGGCGCGCCAGGGCCTGCGCCCGCAGGAGGTGACCGACCAGCGCAGCCTGCGCGATGCCCAGGGCCGGGTCCTGGGGCAAGAGGTGCTGATGCGCGTGACGCGGGACGGGCGAGAGTCCTTTGCGCTGTGCCGATACGATGCTGCGCGGGGCACGGTTTCGGTCACCCTGCGCCGGCCGCTGCCGCAAGAGCCCCGGGTCGAGGTGCCCTCGCTGCGCGAGACCGAACGCATCTGCAAGCGGGCAGCCCGGGATGTGGGGTTCAACGTGGATCGCGTGGTGCGGCAGGTCGATGTCGACGGCAGCCGCCCGCGCGCCCGGCTGGTGGTGCTGGAAGCGCGGCGCGACGGGCGCGACTGGCGGGTGGACTGTCTGGTGGACTTCCTGACCGGGGCCAGTTCGCTGAGCGTGACGCGCCTGCGCTAGGCGCGACGGGGGGCCCTGCGGCCCCCCGCCGGGGGCCGGTCAGGCCATCAGGGTCGACAGGACGAAGTCGTCGGCCGTCAGGTCGGCCGCGTCCACGCCGGCCAGCAGGATGCTGTCGCCGTTGCCCAGGTCGATCAGCGCGCCCTTGGCGGTGTCGGTGGTCAGCGCCGCGACCGCGTCGAAGTCGGCCAGGCCAAAGGCCGTCAGGTCGATCACGTCGGCCCCGCGGCCGAAGTCCAGGATCGTGTCGGCCTGATCGCCTGCGGCAAAGACGAAGGTGTCGGCATCCTGCCCGCCTTTCAGCGTGTCAAGGCCGAGTCCGCCCTGGATCACGTCATCCCCATTGCCGCCGCGGATCTGGTCGCGGCCGTTGTCGCCCGACAGCGTGTCGTCGCCGGCGCGGCCCAGCAGCGTGTCCTTGCCCTTGCCGCCCAGGACGAAGTCGTCGCCCGTGCCCGCGTCGATCACATCGGCGCCGTCGTTGCCGTCGATCAGGTCGGCGGCGCTGCCGGTCGACAGGGTGTCGTTCGCCTCGGTCCCCACGACCAGGTCGGCATTGCCGTCGAAGTTGGGCAGATCGACCGGGATCAGCACGCCGTCGATGACATGCACGATGCCGTTTTCGGCCTGGATGTCGGTGGCGATCAGCTTGGGGTTGGCACGCGCCAGGTCGCCATCGGCCAGTTTCAGCCCGTCGACGCCGATGTCCGCGCCCAGCAGGGTGGAAATCGTGTCGCTGGCCAGCACCTGGGCCGACTGCAGCGAACCCGGGGCCACGTGATACAGCAGCACATCGGTCAGCAGCGGGATCGGATCCGCCCCGCCCGACAGCAGGGTCAGCGCCTCGACCAGATAGGCGAAGGCCGCGCCCTCATCCGTGCCGGCAAAGCCCAGGTCCTGCGCCAGGGCGACAAAGGCCGCGTCGGTGGGGGCAAAGACGGTCAGGTCGGCGGCCGGGTCGGCCAGCGCGTCGGCCAGGCCCGCGGCCTGGACCGCCGTCAGCAGCAGGTCGAAGTCGCCGGAATTGGTGTCGGGCGTGCCGCCGCTGGCCAGCACCAGTTCGGTGATCGAGGGCGCGTCATTCCCGGGCAGGTCGGTCGGCAGCAGCACGCGGTCGATCACATGCACCACGCCGTTGTCGGCGGCGATGTCGGTCTGGACCAGCGTGGGGTTCAGCAGGTCGGGTTCGGCATCGGTCAGGGTCGTGCCCTCGGCCGTGAAGGTGGCGCCGTTCAGCGTGGCCACGGTGGGGTTCGCGGCGATGTCGGCCAGCGTCTGCGACCCGGCCGAGACGTGATACAGGATCACGTCGCGTAGCGTTTCGACCGGCAGCGCGCCCACCAGAAATGCGGTGACGGCGGCGGCATCGGCCGGATCGCCGGCAAAGCCCAGATCGACGGCCAGCTGCCCGAAGGCATCGTCGGTGGGCGCAAAGACGGTCAGGTCGACCGAGGTGTCGGACAGCGTGGCGACCAGGTTCGACCCGGGCAGCTGGGCATCGACATAGGTCAGGGCGCTGACCAGGACTTCAAAGCGGGAATCGCCCACGGCGATGGCGGCGATGGTGGACATGAAACCTCTCCCTTAATGGATGACGCGGCCTGAAATGGCAGCGGGGCCCGAAGGCCCCCGCCCGTCGCCCGATTACATCGGCGGCAGGATGACGCTGTCGATCACATGGATCACGCCGTTCGAGGCGGCCACGTCGGCGCTGACCACGTTGGCGCCGTTCACCTTGACGCCACCCTCGGTCATGATGGTGATCTCGGCGCCCTGGACGGTGGCGGCCTTCATGCCGTTCGACAGGTCGGTCGACATCACCTTGCCGGCGACGACGTGATAGGTCAGCACGGCGACCAGCTTGTCCTTGTTCTCGGGCTTCAGCAGGTCCTCGACGGTGCCGGCCGGCAGCTTGGCGAAGGCTTCGTCGGTGGGGGCGAAGACGGTGAACGGGCCCGGGCCCTTCAGCGTCTCGACCAGGCCCGCGGCCTGGACGGCGGCGACCAGGGTGCCGAAGCTGCCGGCGGCCACGGCGGTGTCGACGATGTCGGCGGTCTGGGCCGAGGCGGGCGCGGCCAGGGCGACAGCGGCGGTCAGGGCAAGGAAGGTTCTGCGGATCATTGGTTGCACTCCCGTTTGATCGAGCGCCAACTTGGCTTGGCATGTGGGCTACGGGGGCGGTCGCCGGGCGGATCGAGGTCGAATCCGCGTGATCGGGGCTTGACCGGGGCGCGCTGCGCCCCAAGCCGGGGGACTTGCGAAAGTCCAGACAAAGGAATGTCAGCCGGCGTGAACCGGCGTGAGCGTCATTCGACGCCCAGCGCCTCGCGCACGATGCCGGACAGCAGGTCATTCACCGCTACCATGCTGTCGCCCGGATAGTTTCGGTGGCCGACGACGATCTTCCCAGGCTCCTCGGGGCGTTCGTAGACAAAGATCGTGTAGGGGCAGAACTGGACGTTGGTCAGGTCGGCCTCCATCACCTGGCGGCTGACCCTGGACGAACAGAAGCTGAAGATGTCGGCCTGGGTGAACAGCACCACGTCGCTGCCCACGTCGGGGCGGGTGCGTTCCAGCATCTCGCCCGTGTGGCTGACCATGTCGATGACCAGGCCTTCGTCGGTGATGGCGCTTTCGATGGCAAAGGTGACGTTCTCGAAATCGTCCTCGACGGTCCAGGTCGCAGCCTCTTCGGCCCGGGCGGCGGTGGCGGCAAGGCACAGGACTGTCGCGGTGATGATGTGGCGCATGGACTCCCCCAGATGAAATGGCGCGCATCTTGCCCCGCCGGCGTGGCGGGGGGAAGGTCGCTTTCTGCCGCATGTTACATCGGGGTGCCGTCGAAGTGACGCGGCTTCATTTGCCTGTGCGGGAACATCTGCCACATTTCGTCCGGGGACCGATGGAGGACAGGATGCGCATGCGCTGGAAGAACGATCTGGGCTGGTCTGCCGTCACGCCGCGGCAGGACTGGCTGAACCGCCGGCAGCTGATGGCCGGTGCGGCGGGGCTGGCGATGCTGGCCGGGCCTGCGGGGGCGCGGATCCCCGCCGCGGCCAGCGCCTATTCGACGGACGAGGCGCCGAACAGCCTGGAAGACATCACCCGCTACAACAACTTTTACGAGTTCGGCCTGGACAAGGGTGACCCTGCCCGCAACGCCCGCCTGCTGACGACCGACCCGTGGTCGGTGCAGATCGACGGGCTGGTGGACCGGCCGGGCAGCTACGACCTGGCCGACCTGCTGAAGGGCGCCCCGATCGAGGAGCGGATCTACCGCCTGCGCTGTGTCGAGGCCTGGTCGATGGTGATCCCCTGGATCGGCTTCGAGCTGGCGCATCTGCTGAACCGCGTGGGCGTGCAGCCCGGGGCGCGATTCGTCGCCTTCGAGACGCTGGTCCGCCCCGAGGAGATGCCGGGCCAGACCGGCGGCCTGCTGGACTGGCCCTATCGCGAGGGGCTGCGGCTGGATGAGGCGATGCACCCGCTGACCATTCTGGCGACCGGCCTGTATGGCGAGGAGATGCCGAAACAGAACGGCGCGCCGATCCGGCTGGTCGTGCCGTGGAAATATGGCTTCAAGTCGATCAAGTCGATCGTGCGCATCAGCCTGGTGGCCGACCAGCCGCAGACCACCTGGAACATGCAGGCGCCGCGCGAATACGGATTCTATTCGAACGTCAACCCGCAGGTCGACCACCCGCGCTGGAGCCAGGCCAGCGAGCGGCGAATCGGCGGCGGCCTGTTCGCGCCGCGAATCGACACGCAGATGTTCAACGGCTACGGCGAGCATGTCGCTGGTCTCTATGCCGGGATGGACCTGGCCCGGGACTACTGATGTCGCTGGCCGATGCGGTGAATGCCGCGGCCCGGCGGGTTCCGGTCCGGGCGGTCTATGCGCTGGGGCTGGTGCCGCTGGCGCTGCTGGTGGGCCGGGGGGTGACAGGCGACCTGGGCGTCGATCCGGTCAAGACGATCGAACACGATCTGGGCCTTCGCGCGCTGCAGTTCCTGTTGCTGGGCCTGTGCATCACGCCGTTGCGGCGATTCGCGGGCGTGAACCTGCTGCGATTCCGTCGGGCGCTGGGGCTGACCGCGTTCCTTTACGTGGCACTGCATCTGGCGGTCTGGCTGCTGCTGGACCTACAGCTGCGCTGGTCCGAGATCGGCGCCGATCTGGTCAAGCGGCCCTATATCGTCCTGGGGATGGCGGGATTCGCGGTTCTGGTGCCGCTGGCGCTGACCTCGACCGACTCGGCCGTGCGCCGGATGGGGGCTGCGGCGTGGCGGCGGCTGCATCGGCTGACCTATGCGGCGGTGCTGCTGGGGGCCGCGCACTATCTGATCCTGGTCAAGGCCTGGCCGATCGAGCCCATCCTCTATGCGCTGGCGGCGGTGGCGCTGGTGCTGCTGCGCCTGTGGCCTTCGGCGCGGCGGCGCGTGGCGGCGCAGGGATGAACCTGTTGTTGGCGGCAGCCATGTCGCCACAACATCTGGGGCAGGTTTCGACCGGATGGAAAAAAATGTCATCGAACTGTTTTTTTCCTCTTGCGGGTTTGTGCAGTGATCCGTAAATAGCCCCTCACCGAGACGGCGGGGACGCTGGATCGGGACGGGATGGCGGTTCGGAAGGGCTGG
>JACXUX010000037.1 GCA_014763725.1 Rhodobacterales bacterium | reverse complement strand
TCAGCATGTCCGCACCCCGCTCCGAATGTCCCACAAGATCGATCTTGCCATGAGAAACGCAGAGCGCCGAGGGTCTATGTGATCATCCGGGATGGAACAACTAGGCCCCGCGCCGCAGCCAGACATACAGCGCCCCGGCCCCGCCGTGGCGCAGATGCGCCTCGGCCACCTGCTGGACCGCACCCGCCAGCGGCGGGCGGCGCAGCCAGTCGGGCACCTGGTGGCGCAGCGCGCCGGTGCGGCGGGGGATCGGGCCGTCGTCGTCGCGCGGCTTGCCCTTGCCGGTGATGACCAGCACCAGCCGCAGCCCCTGGGCCTGGGCATTCAGGACAAAGCGCACCAGTTCGGGCTGCGCCTCGGCCAGGGTCAGGCCGTGCAGGTCCAGCCGGGCCTCGGGGTCGATCTTGCCGCGGGTCATGCGGCGAAAGGCGCGGGCATCCATCCGCAGCGGCTGGTCGGCCAGCCGTTGCGACAGCGGCGGGATCAGGTCATGGCCCAGCACGGTCTGGGCCCGGTCGCCGATGCGGAATGCGGGCAGCGGCGACCGCGGCGGCGGCGCGGGCGGGGTTTCGGGCGCCGCCGGGGGCGGGTCCATCACATGCGCATGATCGAGCGGCGGCAGCCCCGGCCGCAGGGGGTTGGCGCTGCGGGCGACGGTTTCCCACAGCTCGCGCTCTTCCGGCTGCAGGCTGCGGCGGCGACGGGACATGGCCTATCCCCCCGCGGCCAGGACATGCGCGGTCTCGACCGGCAGCAGCACCACCATGCGCCCGCCGTCGCGGATGCGGCCGGCGGCATCGCCCGCCGCCTCGCCCGTGCCCCAGAACAGGTCGGCGCGCTGGGGTCCCTTGATCACGCCGCCGGTATCCTGGGCCACGAACAGCCGCTGCATCGGGGTGGCACCCGCCTTGTCCACCCAGACCGGGGCGCCCAGCGGCACATGGGCGGGGTCGACCGCCACCGACCGCAGCGGTGTCAGCGACCGGCCCATGGCACCGATCGGCCCGGCCTGGGGCGGCAGCCGGTCCAGCCGGCGGAAGAAGACGTAGGACGGGTTTGTTTCCAGCAGCCGCAGCCCCAGGTCGGGGTTGCGCCGCACCCAGGACCGGATCATCGGGGCCGAAACCTCATGGTCCGCCATCAGCCCGCGGCGGACCAGTTCCGCCCCCAGCGACCGGTAGGGGTGGTTGTTGCGGCCCGCATAGCCCACGCGGATCATCCGGCCATCCGGCAGCGTCAGCCGACCCGAGCCCTGGATGTGCAGGAAGAACACGTCCACCGGATCGGCCGCCCAGGCGATTTCCAGCCCGCGGCCGGCCAGCACGCCGCGACCGTCGATCTCGGCCCGGGTGAAATAGGGCACGTCGTCGCGCAGGTCGGGCGGCCGGCGATAGATCGGGTGGCGAAAGCGGCCGCCCGGGCGCAGGGCGGCCTCGATCTCGGGTTCGTAATAGCCGGTGAACAGCGCCGGGGGATCGCCGATCACCACCGGGCGGAACAGCAGCTCGAAGAACGCCCGCGCGCCATCGGGTGCGGTGTCGCGGGCCAGCGCGCAGATCGGCCCCCAGTCCGGCCCGGGGATCAGGTCGCAGGTCTGCACAAAGGCCGCCAGCGCCTGGGCGTGATCGTCACGGTCCCAGGCCGGCAGGTCGGAAAAGCGAAGAATCTGCGCGCGCGCGGGCCCCGCCGCCATCACCACGACCAGAACCAGCGCGATCCAGGCCGCACGCATGCCCCGGCTATTCGCTGGTGGCGACCAGCAGCCAGTTGGGATCGGACGACCCCATCCGGCGGGCAAAGGTCCAGACATCGCGCTGGCGCTTGATCTGGGTCGGGCTGCCTTCGACCACCTCTCCCGCCGCATTGCGCACGACCGAGGTCAGTTCGCCGACGAAGCGGACCGTGACCTCGGCCTCTTTCGTGTCGCGGTCAAAGGTGGCGTCGTGCAGGGCCAGTTCACGCAGCCCGCGGAAGGTGGACTCGATCTGCAGCCCCTCGGCCTTGCGCGCCTCGATCACATGGTCGAAGGCCTCGGCCACATCGGGCGCCAAGAACCCGCGCACCTGCGACAGATCGCCGTTTTCAAAGGCCATCAGGATCATCTCATAGGCGCCGCGCGCCCCTGACAGGAAATCGCTGACGGAAAAGCCCGGTTCGGCCATCTTCATCGCAGCCAGGGCCTTGGCCTCGGGCGTGCCGTCGGCGACATGGTCGGTGATGTCGCGGTCGGGGCCGCCCTCGATCACCTCGAAGTCGCGGCGACGCGGGCCGGGGCGCGTGTCTTCAAGCGGGATCGGCGGCTTTTCGAAACCTTCGCGCGTCCCCAGAACGCTGCGCAGCTTCAGGATCAGGAACACGGCCACGGCCGCCAGGACCAGAAGCTGGATCACGGAAGAGCTCATCGTTACCTCTTTGGCCGAAAGTGGCCCCTTGCGGCATGGCATCTGCGATCTGTCGCCCCTATGTAAGGTGGCGGCAGGGGCAAGTCCACCTTTGCCCCCTGCGAAAGGATGTGGGCATGAGGCCGGTCATTCTGCTGATCCTGTGGCCGCTGGTCGAGATCGCGCTGTTCGTCACGCTGGGCGCGCGGCTGGGTCTGTTCGGCACGCTGGCCGTGGTGCTGGGCACCGCGGTGCTGGGCGTGGCGCTGATCCGCCGCCAGGGCGCGGTGACGCCCGCCACCCTGCGGGCGCGGATGGCGGCGGGGGCCGACCCGGGCAATGCGCTGGCCGACGGGGCGCTGATCGTGCTGGCCGGGGTTCTGCTTGTGCTGCCCGGCTTTCTGACCGATGCGCTGGGGGGGCTGCTGCTGATCGGGCCGCTGCGGCGGGGGCTGCTGGGGGCGCTGGCACGGCGCACGCTGGTGGTGCGCGCCGCGGGCCCGGCACCCGCCCCCGGCCCGGTGATCGAGGGCGAATGGGAGGAGGTCGATCCCCCCGTGCGGCGCCCGGCCTCGGGCTGGACGCAGCATTGAGGCGGGGGCCCCTTCCTGCTAGACAGCCGGAAACCGACTTCCGGATCAGGAGACAGCGATGACCGAAGCGAATGGCGCGGCCCCCGAGGCGCCGCAGGTCCGCATGCAGGTGCTTGCGCAATATGTGCGCGACCTGTCGTTCGAAAACGTGCTGGCGCAAAAGGGCCTGTCCGGCGGCGAGGTGCAGCCGGACATCCAGGTTGCCGTCAGCCTGGACGCCCGCAAGCGCGCGGCCGAACACCAGTATGAAGTGACCTCGAAATACCGCGTCACCTCGCGCAACAAGGCGACGGGCGAGACGCTGTTCCTGGTCGAGCTGGACTATGCCGGCGTCTTTCACATCCAGGGTGTGGCCGAGGATCAGCTGCATCCCTTCCTGCTGATCGAATGCCCGCGGATCCTGTTCCCCTTCGTGCGGCGGATCGTGTCGGACGTGACGCGCGACGGCGGGTTCCCGGCGCTGAACATCGACATGGTCGATTTCCTGGCGCTGTATCGTCAGGAACTGGCCCGCCGGCTGGAGGCGCAGAAGACCGCCCAGCCCGCCACGGCCTGACCGGCGGTCAGATCGGCGGTCAGACCCGCTTCAGCCAGATCGCGCCCTCGCCCAGGTTGGCCACCATGGCCGCATGGGCCTCTGCCTCGGCCGCCGTCAGGCGGGGGGGCAGGGGCGCGGGGCGCGCCCGCGGCCGGTCGGGCCGGGTGTCCGTCCGCTCGCGGCGCTTCTGCGCCGCCGGTGCCAGCACCAGGTCGGGCTGGCGACCCCCGATCAGCTCCAGATAGACCTCGGCCAGGATTTCGCTGTCCAGCAGGGCACCGTGCTTTTCGCGGCTGCTGTTGTCCACCCCGAACCGGCGGCAGAGAGAATCCAGGCTGGCGGGCGAGCCCGGGAACCGGCTGCGCGCCATCGTCAGCGTGTCCAGAACCCGGTCAAAGGACAGCTCCGGCAGCCCCACCCAGGACAGTTCGGCGTTCAGGAACCGCATGTCGAAGGCGGCATTGTGGATGATCAGGCGCGCCTCACCCACAAAGGCCAGAAAGTCCTGGGCGATGGCGCGGAACGCGGGCTTGTCGCGCAGGAAATCGTCGCCCAGGCCATGGACCTCGAACGCCTCTTTCGGCATGGGGCGGCCGGGGTTCAGATACTGGTGATAGGTCCGCCCCGTGGGCAGGTGGTTCATCAGCTCGACCGCGCCGATCTCGACGATGCGGTGGCCTTCGAAGGGGTCAAGCCCCGTGGTTTCGGTATCGAGGACGATCTCACGCATTCCGGCACCCGCGCAGATAGGCGATCAGGGCGCGCACGGATTCCTGAACGGCCGTCAGGCCCAGGGTTTCGATCACATGCGTCGCGCGGGCCCGTTTTTCCGCATCGGGCATCTGCTTGGCAAGGATCGTGTCGAACATCTGCGGCGTCATGCCCGGGCGCGCCAGCACGCGGGCGCGCTGCAGTTCGGGCGGGCAGGTGACGGTCAGCGTGGCGTCCATCTGCGTCTCGGCCCCCGTCTCGAACAGCAGCGGGATGTCCAGCACGACGATATCTGCCGTGGCTGCGGCCAGAAAGGCCGCGCGGTCGGCCGCCACCAGCGGGTGGACCACCGCCTCGATCTGCGCCAGCGCCTGCGGGTCGGCGGCGATCGCGGCCTTCAGCGCCACGCGGTCGACCCCGCCGGGACCGACCGCCAGGGGAAAGTCGGCCGCCAGCGCGGGCCCCGCCGCGCCCCCGGGGGCATAGAGCCGATGCACCGCCGCATCGGCATCCCAGACCGGCAACCCCTCGGCCGCGAAGAAGCGCGCGGTGGTCGACTTGCCGGTTCCGATCGAGCCGGTCAGGCCCAGGCGAAACGGTCTCATTCCGCCAGCAGCACGGCGGCGCGGGTGTCGGCGTCGACCTCGGGCCGGACACCGAACCAGCGTTCGAACCCCGGCGCGGCCTGATGCAGCAGCATCCCCAGCCCGTCGACCACGGTGCAGCCCGCCTCTTCGGCCTGTTGCAGGAAACCGGTGTGCAGCGGCGTATAGACCAGATCGGTCACCAGCGCGGCGGGGTCCAGCAGGTCCAGGGGCAGGATCAGGTCGTGCTTGCCCGACATGCCCAGCGACGTGGTGTTCACGATGGTCGCCGCGCCATCCAGCATGGCGGGCACCTGCGTCCAGTCCATCACCACCAGCTTGGCGCCGAAATCGGCGCGCAGCGCCTCGGCCCGGCTGCGGGTGCGGTTCGAGATGCGGATCTCGGGCACGCCCACCTCGATCAGCGCGGCGACGATCGCCCGCGCCGCCCCGCCCGCGCCAAAGACCGCCGCCGGGCCGCGGGCGGGGATCCAGTGCGGCGCCTCTTGCCGCAGGTTGGCGATGAAGCCCGACCCGTCGGTGTTGTCGGCAAAGATCTTGCCGTCCTTGCGGAAGATCAGCGTGTTGGCCGCCCCGATCAGCGCCGCGCGATCGGTGACGATATCGGCCAGCGCCAGCACGCTTTCCTTGTGCGGGATGGTGACATTGGCGCCGACGAAGCCCAGTTTCGGCAGCATCTGCAGCGCATCGCGCAGGTCGGCCTGGGCGATGTCCATCGGGATGTAGTGGCCCTTCAGCCTATAGCGGCGCAGCCAGTAGGCATGCAGCAGCGGGCTGCGACTGTGGGCCACCGGCGACCCGATGACGCCGGCCAGCGGGATCCGCGGATGATCGGTCATGCGGCGATGATCCCCCGCAGCCCCAGCCAGCCCAGCAGCGGCAGCAGCGGCAGGCCCAGGATGGTGAAATGGTCGCCTTCGATACGGTCGAACAGACGCACGCCTTCCTCTTCCACGCGATAGCAGCCGGCAGACTGGCCGATGGCGGGCCAGTTGCGCGCCAGATAGGCGTCAAGATAGGCGTCGGAGAACGACCGCATGGACAACCGCGCCTCCCCCACGTGACGCCAGACCGGTTTTCCCGCCTCGTATACCACGGCTGCCGAATGTAGCAGGTGCTGGCGGCCACGAAGGGCGCACAACTGTGCCCTGGCTGCATCAGGGGTTTCCGGCTTGCCCCATGCCTGGCCGTCCAAGTCTAGCACCTGATCGGCACCCAGCACCAGCGCATCCGGCCGCTTGTCGGACGCCTTGCGCGCCTTCATCTCGGCCAGCGTGTCGGCGATGTCGCGGGGCCTTGCGCCCTCGGCCACCAGGGCCGCGCGGATCGCCGGTTCGTCCACCCGCACGGGCAACAGATCGAACGGCACGCCAGCGGCACGCAGCATGTGCGCCCGGGTCCGTGACGATGAGGCAAGCAGAAGCGTGGCTGTCATGCGGACCCCTGTGGATGATCGCCTTATGTTCCGGCGGACGGGCAGGGGGCAATCCCCCCGCGGCCAGAGGCAGCCCGCCCGGGGCGCCAATGTCAAGCCACCCGATCTTGCCCCATCCCCATGGGCACGGTGTTTTCCCGGGATTGTTGACAATGGGCGACATTCAGCCCCCATGCGGCCGGGAATCCACAGGGGCAAATCGTGGTGATCACGGACAAAATCATGAAAAATATTGATAATTTCCGAAAAATCAAAAGCCTGCACATCTTTTCAACAGGTTATCCACAGGTGCCCCCGTCTGTGGATCAAAGGGTGCGGCCTGCGGCAATCCCGTTATCCCCAGACCCAACATCATCATTCCTTTTTCATTTCTTTCTATCTAGAAGTAGCGCCACGCGGAGGATCCCGAATGAGCGACCTGCTGGCTGCCATCTATCCCTGGACGAAATCGCTGCATGTCATGGCAGTGCTGACCTGGATGGCCGGGCTGTTCTATCTGCCGCGGCTGTTCGTCTATCACGCCGAACGCGGGCTGGGCGCGGGCGAGCCGGGTGCCAGCCTGGTGATCATGGAACGCAAGCTGTTCAAGCTGATCATGAACCCCTCGCTGATCGCGGTCTGGCTGTTCGGACTGCTGCTGGTATTCACGCCGGGCATCGTCGACTGGGGCATGGTCTGGCCTTGGACCAAGGGCGCCAGCATCCTGGCCATGACCTGGTTCCATCACTGGCTGGGCCTGCGGCTGAAGGACTTCGCCGCGGGCGCCAACACCCGGTCGGGCCGCGACTACCGGATCATGAACGAGGTGCCGACGATCCTGATGATCGTCATCGTGCTGTCGGTCATCGTCAAGTTCTGACGCGGTTGACAGCGGGCAGGGCTTGGCGTAACGGCAAGGGACGGGGCCGTCCGGCCCGACGCATTCCCCTTTGCATGCACCGCGCGACCTGCCTCGGCAGGCTGCCCCGGCGAAAGCCCGTCCGATGACCAAAGAACGCCTGAATCTGTCCGACCTGAAGGCCAAGACACCCGCCGATCTGCTGGCCATGGCCGAGGAATGGGAAATCGAGAACGCCCCCAGCATGCGCAAGGGCGAGATGATGTTCTCGATCCTCAAGGAACATGCCGAGGAAGGCTGGGAAATCGGCGGAGATGGCGTGCTTGAGGTGCTGCAGGATGGCTTCGGCTTCCTGCGGTCGCCCAGTGCCAACTATCTGCCCGGGCCGGACGACATCTATGTCAGCCCCGAAATCCTGCGCCAGTTCAGCCTGCGCACCGGCGACACGATCGAGGGCGTGATTGCCGCCCCGCGTGAGAACGAGCGCTATTTCAGCCTGGTCAAGGTGACACGGATCAACTTCGACGATCCGGAATGCGCCCGCCACAAGGTGCACTTCGACAACCTGACGCCGCTGTATCCGGATGAGCGGCTGAAGATGGAAATCGAGGATCCGACGATCAAGGACCGTTCGGCCCGGATCATCGACCTGGTAGCGCCCATCGGCAAGGGCCAGCGCGCGCTGATCGTGGCGCCGCCGCGCACGGGCAAGACCGTGCTGTTGCAGAACATCGCCCGGTCGGTCGAGGTGAACCACCCCGAATGCTATCTGATTGTGCTGCTGATCGACGAACGGCCCGAGGAGGTCACCGACATGCAGCGGTCGGTCAAGGGTGAGGTGATTTCCTCGACCTTTGACGAACCCGCCACACGGCATGTGGCTGTGGCCGAGATGGTCATCGAAAAGGCCAAGCGGCTGGTGGAACACAAGCGCGACGTGGTGATCCTGCTGGACTCGATCACCCGTCTCGGCCGCGCCTTCAACACGGTCGTGCCCAGCTCGGGCAAGGTGCTGACGGGGGGTGTGGACGCCAATGCGCTGCAGCGGCCCAAGCGGTTCTTTGGTGCCGCACGCAATATCGAGGAAGGCGGGTCGCTGACCATCATCGCCACTGCGCTGATCGACACTGGCAGCCGGATGGACGAGGTCATCTTCGAGGAATTCAAGGGCACCGGCAACAGCGAGATCGTGCTGGACCGCAAGGTCGCCGACAAGCGCGTGTTCCCGGCGATGGACATCCTGAAATCCGGCACCCGGAAAGAGGATCTGCTGGTCGAGAAGTCGGATCTGCAGAAGATGTATGTCCTGCGCCGCATCCTGAACCCGATGGGCACGACGGATGCGATCGAATTCCTGATCTCGAAGCTGCGTCAGACCAAGACGAACGGCGAATTCTTCGAGTCGATGAACAGCTAGGGCCGGGCATTCCCGGGCGGGCCGATGGACACGATCTTTGCGCTGGCCACCGCGCGTGGCAAGGCGGGCGTTGCCGTGGTCCGGCTGTCGGGACCGCGGGCGCATGCGGCTACGGCGGCGCTGGCGGGAGATCTGCCGCCCCCGCGGCGGGCCGGTCTGCGCCAGTTGCGCCATCAGGGCACGGTGCTGGATCAGGCGCTGGTGCTGACCTTTGCCGAAGGCGCCAGTTTCACCGGTCAGGCGGTGGCCGAGCTGCATCTGCACGGCAGCACCGCGGTCGTTCAGGCGGTGCTGGCGGCGCTGGGGTCGATGCCCGGGCTGCGGCTGGCGGAACCCGGCGAATTCACCCGCCGCGCGCTTGAGGCCGGTCTGCTGGACCTGGCGCAGGTCGAAGGCCTGGCCGATCTGATCGACGCCGAGACCGAGGCCCAGCGGCGTCAGGCGCTGCGGGTGCTGTCGGGCGCCGTGGGCCAGCGGGCCGAGGGTTGGCGCCGCGGGCTGATCCGTGCCGCCGCACTGATCGAGGCCACGATCGATTTTGCCGATGAGGATGTGCCCGTCGACGTGGCGCCCGAGGTTCTGGCGCTGCTGACGCAGGTGCTGACCGACCTGCGGGCCGAGGCGCGGGGGGCCACTGTCGCCGAACGCATCCGCGACGGGTTCGAGGTTGCGATCCTGGGCGCGCCGAATGCCGGCAAGTCGACCCTGCTCAACGTCCTGGCAGGGCGTGAGGCTGCGATCACCTCGGCCATCGCTGGCACCACACGCGACGTGATCGAGGTGCGGATGGATCTGCAGGGCCTGCCCGTCACGCTGCTGGACACCGCGGGTTTGCGCGAGACCGAGGACCCCGTTGAACGTATCGGCGTCGACCGGGCGCGGGCGCGGGCGGCGGCGGCCGATCTGCGGGTGTTCCTGCTGGATGACGCGGGTTTTCCCGACGATCTGCGGCCCACGGGCGACGATCTGGTGGTGCAGGGCAAGGCGGACCTGCATCCGGGGCCGGGGCTGCGCATCTCGGGCCTGACGGGGCAGGGCGTGCCCCAGCTGGTGGACGCGATCACAGACCGTCTGCAGCGCCGCGCCGCGGGGGCGGCCACGCTGACCCGCGCGCGGCACCGTCTGGCCGTGGAGCGCGGGATCGAGGCTTTGGAATCGGCGCGGGTTGAGGTAGAACGCGGCTCCGAACGGGCGGAACTGGCGGCCGAGCATCTGCGCACGGCGCTGCGGGCGCTCGATTCGCTGGTGGGCCGTGTCGATGTCGAGCAGGTGCTGGACGATATCTTCGCCAGCTTCTGCATTGGGAAGTAGGAGTGTTTCACGTGAAACAGTTCGACGTGATCGTGATCGGCGGCGGCCATGCCGGGACCGAGGCCGCGCATGCCGCGGCGCGCACCGGCGCGCAGACGGCGCTGGTGACCCTGCGGGCCGAGGCGATCGGCGTCATGTCCTGCAACCCGGCGATCGGCGGGCTGGGCAAGGGCCATCTGGTGCGCGAGATCGACGCGATGGATGGCGTGATGGGGCGCGTGGCGGATCGCGCCGGGATCCAGTTCCGGCTGCTGAACCGGCGCAAGGGGCCGGCAGTCCAGGGGCCGCGCACCCAGGCCGACCGCAAGCTGTATCGCCTGGCGATGCAGGCCGAAACCGCCGCCCGCCCGGGGTTGCGCGTGATCGAGGGCGAGGTGACCGACCTGGTCCTGCACGCCGACCGCGTGGCGGGCGTGGTGCTGGGCGATGGAGTCACCCTGACGGCACGCGCCGTGGTGCTGACGGCGGGCACCTTCCTGAACGGCGTGATCCATGTGGGCGACCGCCGCCGCCCGGGCGGGCGCGCGGGGGATGCGCCCTCGATCCGGCTGGCGGAACTGCTGGCGGCGCTGGACCTGCCGCGCGGCCGGCTGAAGACCGGCACCCCGCCGCGCCTGGACGGGCGCACGATCGACTGGTCGGTGCTGGAATTCCAGGCTGCCGATGAAGACCCGGTCCTGTTCAGCTTCCTGCACCGGGCGCCGTTCGTGCGTCAGGTCGACTGCGGCATCACCCACACCAACGAACGCACGCATGACATCGTGCGCGCCAACCTGGACCGGTCGGCCATGTATGGCGGGCATATCGAGGGGGTCGGGCCACGCTATTGCCCGTCGATCGAGGACAAGATCGTCCGTTTTGCCGACAAGACCTCGCACCAGATCTTCCTGGAACCCGAGGGGCTGGATGATCCGACGGTCTATCCCAACGGCATTTCCACCTCGCTGCCCGAAGAGGTGCAGCACGACTATGTCCGCTCGATCCGCGGGCTGGAACAGGTGGTGCTCACCCAGCCGGGCTATGCCATCGAATACGACTATTTCGATCCGCGCGCGCTGCACCCCACGCTGGCGGTCAAGGCGTTGCAGGGCTTGTATTTCGCCGGCCAGATCAACGGCACCACGGGGTATGAAGAGGCCGCGGCCCAGGGTCTGGTGGCGGGGCTGAACGCGGGCCTGGCGACCACGGGGCGCGATCCGGTCGTGTTCGGCCGGTCTGACAGCTACATCGGGGTGATGATCGACGATCTGACCCTGCGCGGGGTGACGGAACCCTATCGGATGTTCACCTCGCGCGCCGAATACCGGCTGTCGCTGCGCGCCGACAATGCCGACCAGCGCCTGACCCCGCTGGCCGAGTCGCTGGGCATCGTCTCGGACGACCGCCGCCGCGCCTTTGGTGCCAGGATGGAGGCGCTGGACCGCGGCCGCGCCCTGCTGCAAGAGGCCCGCTTCACCCCGCGAGAGGCCGAGGCCCTGGGCATCCGCCTCAGCCAGGATGGCGCCCGCCGGTCGGCCTATGACCTGCTGTCCTTTGCCGAGGTGCAGCCGGAAACCTTCCTGCCCGTGGTGCCCGGCCTGGCCGACATCCCGGCCGAGATCCGCGACCAGCTGGGGCGCGACGCGCTCTATGCCCGCTATCTGGACCGTCAGGCCCAGGATATCGAGACGTTGAAGCGCGACGAGGATCGCGCCATCCCGGCCGATTTCGACTATGTTGCGCTGTCGGGCCTGTCGACCGAACTGCGGATGAAGCTGACGCGGCTGCAGCCCGCCAACCTGTCGCAGGCCGGCCGGATCGAGGGGATGACACCCGCCGCCCTGACGCTGATCCTGGCCGGGCTGCGCCAGCGCGAGCGGCTGCGGGCCGCCGGCGCATGAGCGCGGCCGACGACCCGCTGTCCAGTGTTTCACGTGAAACACTGTCCAGGCTTCAGCGTCTGTCCGAGGAACTGGCGCGCTGGACTCCGGCGATCAACCTGGTGGCGCGCGGCACCCTGGCCGACCGCTGGAGCCGCCATATTCTCGATTCGGCCCAGGTCTGGGCCTTGCGGCCGCCGGGCGCGCGGCGATGGGCCGATTTCGGCAGCGGCGGCGGATTTCCGGGCCTGGTCGTGGCCATTCTGGCGGCGGAACAGGACCCCGGGCTGCAGGTGACCCTGGTCGAATCGGATCAGCGCAAGGCCGCCTTTCTGCGCCATGTGCTGCGCGACACCGGGGTGACGGCGCAGGTGCTGTCCGACCGGGTCGAGGCCCTGGATCCCCTGAACGCCGATGTCGTCTCGGCCCGCGCGCTGGCGCCGCTGGACCGGCTGTGCGAGTTGACCCTGCCGCATCTGGCGCCGGGTGGCGTGGCGCTGTTCCCCAAGGGCGCCCGCCACGCGGAGGAGGTGGCCACGGCCCGCCGATCCTGGCGTTTCCAGCTTGACAGCGTGCCCAGCCTGACCGACCCCCAGGGCGTGGTTCTGAAGATGAAGGGATTGACCCGTGTCTGACCGTCCGTTTTCCAGATCGCCGCGGATCATCGCCGTCGCCAACCAGAAGGGCGGCGTCGGCAAGACCACGACCGCCATCAACCTGGCCGCCGCCCTGGCCGAACGCGGGGCGCAGGTGCTGCTGGTCGACCTGGACCCGCAGGGCAATGCCTCGACCGGGCTGGGCATCCTGCCGGACGGCCGCCGGCTGACGACCTATGACGTGCTGATCGACGACGTGCCGGTGGCCGAGGTCGCGCAGCCCACCACAACCCCACGGCTGCAGGTCTGCCCGGCGAATTCGGACCTGTCCTCGGCCGACATGGAGCTGGTGTCGAACGAAAAGCGGACCTTCCTGCTGCGGGATGCGCTGCGGAATGTGGTGGTCGAGTCGCTGGGGTTCGACTACATCCTGATCGACTGCCCGCCCTCGCTCAGCCTGCTGACGCTGAATGCGCTGGTGGCCTGCGATTCGGTCCTGGTGCCGCTGCAGAGCGAATTCTTCGCGCTTGAAGGCCTGTCGCAGCTGATGCTGACCGTGCGCGACGTGCGTGCGACGGCGAACCGCGACCTGCGGATCGAGGGCGTGCTGCTGACCATGTATGACAGCCGCAACAACCTGTCGCAGCAGGTGGAATCGGATGCGCGGGCGAACCTGGGCGAACTGGTGTTCCGCACCGTGATCCCGCGCAATGTCCGCCTGTCCGAGGCGCCGTCCTTTGCCCTGCCGGTTCTGGCCTATGACAGCGCCTCGCGCGGAAGCGAGGCCTATCGCGCCCTGGCCGATGAGTTGCTGAAACGCCACGGCGCGCCCGTTGCTGCCGAAAGGGTCTCTGTCTGATGGATCGCAAATCCGAACCCCGCCGCGGCCTGGGCCGCGGGCTGTCTGCCCTGCTGGCCGATGTGAACCTGACCCCCGGCGCGGTCGAGGCGTCCAAGACCGCAGACCGCATCCTGCCCATCGAACAGCTGCGGCCCAATCCGAACCAGCCGCGCCGCGATTTCCCGGCCGAGGCGATGGCCGATCTGGCCGCCTCGATCCGGCAGAAGGGGGTGCTGCAACCGCTGATCGTGCGCCCGCGCGAGGGCGGGTTCGAGATCGTCGCCGGCGAACGCCGCTGGCGTGCCGCGCAGATGGCCCAGCTGCACGAGGTGCCCGTCATCATCCGTGACCTGGACGATGGCGAAGTGCTGGAAATCGCGATCATCGAAAACATCCAGCGCGCCGACCTGAACCCGGTCGAAGAGGCGCTGGGCTATCGCCAGCTGATGGACCGCTTTGGCCACACCCAGGAAAGGCTGGCCGAGGCGCTGTCGAAAAGCCGCAGCCACATCGCCAACCTTCTGCGCCTGCTGACCCTGCCAGAAGAGGTTCTGGGCCACCTGCGCGAAGGCCGGATGACCGCCGGCCACGCCCGCGCGCTGGTGACCACGCCCGACCCTGCCGCGCTGGCGCTCCAGGTGCTGGCGCGGAACCTGTCGGTGCGCGAAACCGAGGCGCTGGCCAAGGCAGGCGGGGCCAGCGGCAAGGGCGGGCGCAGCCCGGGCGCCCGCCGCGGCGGGGCCAAGGATGCCGATACCCTGGCGCTTGAGGCCGATCTGCGGGCCAATCTGGGGCTGGCGGTCACCATCGACCACGATCCCGAATCGACGGGCGGGCGGCTGACGATCGCCTATGATTCGCTGGATGATCTGGATCGGCTGTGCCGGATCCTGACGCTCATGCCTGCGGACGGGTCCAGATGAACAGCGCGACGGCGCCCAGCGTGGCGGCCTGAACCGCCAGGATCACAGCCGAAAGCCCCATCGCGACCGAAATCAGAAAGGGCGCCGCCATCGAGGCGGTGGCCCACAGCTTGCCCGCGCGGCTGATTGCGCCGGTCTGGCGCCAGGCCTTGATCGGCGGGCCCAGCCGCGGGTGCTTCAGCAGCCAGTTGTGCAGCCGATCTGACGACCGGGCAAAGCAGAACGCGGCCAGCAGGATCAGCGGCACCGTGGGCAAGAGCGGCAGCACGATGCCCAGCAGGCCCAGACCCAGCGACAAGAGACTGCCCAGAAGCCAGACGATGCGCACAGCTACGCTCCGGCCAGATCGCGCAGGATGGCGTTCAGAACCATTCTGCCCCGGGGCGTGGTGCGGATGCACGCGCCTTCGCGGGTGATCATGCCCAGATGGCAGAGCGAGTCGAGTCTTCCCGGGTCGATCCGGCCGCCCAGGGCCGCATGTCGGTCCAGATCGGTGCCCTCGGTCAGGCGCAGGCTCATCAGCAGGTATTCATCGGCCTGTTCGGCTGGGGTCAGGGGGCTGCGCGTTTCGGCCGGGGCACCCGTTTCCACTGCAGCCAGCCAGGCGCCGGGGGCGCGTGTCGCCTCGGTTGCCCAGCGGCGGCCGCCCAGCGTCAGCCGCCCATGCGCGCCGGGGCCGATCCCGACCCAGTCGCCGCTGCGCCAGTAGATCAGGTTATGGCGCGATTCGGCGCCTGGCCGGGCGTGGTTCGACACCTCATAGGACGGCAGGCCCGCGGCGGCGGTGATGTCCTGCGTGATCTCGAACATCTCGGCGGCGCGGTCCTCGTCGGGCAGGCCGCGCAACCCGCCGCGCGCCAGCCGGTCGGCAAAGGCGGTGCCGTCCTCGACCGTCAGCTGATACAGCGACAGATGGTCCACCGCCATGTCCAGCGCCGCCCGCAATTCGGTCCGCCAGTCCTGGGGCGTCTGGTCCTGACGGGCATAGATCAGGTCAAAGCTGACGCGGGCAAAAGCCTCGTGCGCGATGGCAAAGGCGGCGCGCGCCTCGGCCGCGGTATGCAGCCGGCCCAGCCGCCGCAGGTCATCGTCGTTCAGCGCCTGCAGCCCCATCGACAGCCGCGTGACCCCGGCCTGGGCATAGGCGCGAAAGCGCCCGGCCTCGGCCGATCCGGGGTTGGCCTCCAGCGTCACCTCGGGGTCGTTCACCATGGGCCAGCGGGCGCGGATGCGGTCCAGGATCGCGGCCACCAGGTCGGGCTGCATCAGCGACGGCGTGCCGCCGCCCAGAAACACCGTCTGCAGGACGCGGCCGGGCGTTTCGGCAGCCAGCCGGTCGATCTCGGCCAGGTAGGCGCGTTCCCAGCGCCGTTGGTCGATCTGGGTCGCGACATGGCTGTTGAAATCGCAATAGGGACATTTCGACTGGCAGAAGGGCCAGTGCAGATACAGGCCGAACCCGCCAAGCCGCCAGTTTTCCATGGATGTTCCCTAGCTGTCACTCCCGGAAGGTGATATGGCTTTTTCTTGAACAACTTCGGCTTCAGATTGTGCCAGTCCTTCATCGCCTGCAAGGGTGTCCTGGCGC
>JACXUX010000279.1 GCA_014763725.1 Rhodobacterales bacterium | reverse complement strand
GCCGCATCGCGCGGCGCCTCGACCTCGACGATCGCGCCTGCGGTCACCAGACCCCGGACGACACCCGCCGACACCCCCGCCTCGGCCGCCAGTTCGGCCAGCGTGACCGGCGCCCCGCCCCAGGCGGCCAGCGCATCCAACACCCGCGCCCGCGCATCCGTCATCCGCGCGGGTTCGGCCGCGCCGGCGATCAGCACGCGGCGGCTGGCCGGCCCCTCGGCCAGGCCCGGCGCGCGGGTGGCCAGCCGCAGCATCGCGGGCAGCGGCGTCAGCGTGTAGTCGGCCGCGCGGGTCAGGAAGTCGCGCAGGCCGGGCCGCATGGGCGGGACATCCAGCACGCGAGCCACGGGCCGCAGGCGGGCGCGGTCGATCCGCCCCTCGGGCGCGCCCCAGACCACGCCCAGCACCCGGCGGGGGCCCAGCGGCACCTCGACCAGATCGCCCGTGCGGCAGCCGCCCGCGGGCGCCAGATAGTCCAGCCGCCCGGGCAGGCTGCCAAGCACCTCGGTCGTGACCACGCCGATCGCCGCACCTTCGGGGAATTCCGCCTGATCCATCTGCCGCCCCGATCTTCCGCAGCCGAGGGCTTTGCGGTAAACCGTCGCGGCAAGGCCCGCAACCCCGGGCGCCACCGGACAGCGAAGGATCGCCGCCATGAAATTCTTTGTCGATACCGCCGACGTGCCGGCGATTGCCGAACTGGCCGAACTGGGCATGGTCGACGGGGTGACCACCAACCCCTCGCTGATCCTGAAATCGGGCCGAGACATCCTGGAAGTGACGCGCGAGATCTGCGCCCTGGTGCCCGGCCCCGTCTCGGCCGAGGTGGTGGCGACCGAGGCCCCTGCCATGATCGCCGAGGGCCGCCGCCTGGCCGCCATAGCGCCCAACATCGCGGTCAAGGTGCCGCTGACCTGGGACGGGCTGCGCGCCTGCAAGGTGCTGACGGGCGAAGGCCACATGGTCAACGTCACGCTGTGCTTCAGCGCGAACCAGGCGCTGGTGGCGGCCAAGGCGGGGGCCACCTTCATCAGCCCCTTCGTCGGCCGGCTGGACGACATCAACCTGGACGGGCTGGACCTGATCGCCGACATCCGGACGATCTATGACAATTACGACTTCCAGACCCAGATCCTGGCCGCCTCGATCCGCAGCGTGAACCATGTCAGCCAGTGCGCCCGCATCGGCGCCGACGTGGTCACCGCCCCGCCGTCCGTCATCAAGGCGCTGGCCAGCCACCCGCTGACCGACAAGGGGCTGGACCAGTTCCTGAAGGACTGGGCCAAGACCGGGCAGAAGATCCTCTGACCACCCCCCCCCGGCCCCGGGCGGCAATGCAGAAAACGCAAGCATTGCGCCCGGGCCCCTGCTATCCTGCCGGGCAAAGACGCAGAAACGGCAACCGGGGCAGCATGATCGAACAGGACCTGCGCGACCGCATCCTTGCGGCGCCCGAAGACCTGCTGGAAGACCACGACCTGATGGCGGCGCTGATCGCGGCGCACGAACGCGCCATGGGGTCGAACGTCGTCGACTTGCGGTCGATCGCGATGGAGCGGATGGAGGCCCGGCTGGAACGGCTGGAGGAAACCCACCGCAGCGTGATCGCCGCCGCCTATGAAAACCTGGCCGGCGCGAACCAGGTCCACCGCGCGATCCTGCAGCTGCTGGAGCCGCTGGACTTTCCGGGCTTCCTGCAGGTGCTGGCAGGCGATGTGGCGGCCACGCTGCGGGTGGACTGCCTGCGGCTGGTGCTGGAATCGCACCAGACCGACGACCCCGTGCTGGCGCGGCTGGGCGCGGTGATCCATGTGGCCCCGCCCGGGTTCGTGGCCGACTATGTCGCGGCGGGGCGCAACGTGCCCTTGCGGACCGTGACGCTGCGGCAGACCCAGCCCTCGGTCCTCGCGCTTTATGGCGACCAGGCCGGGTGGATCGGGTCCGAGGCGCTGCTGCGGCTGGACTTCGGCCCCGGCCGGCTGCCCGGCATGCTGGTGCTGGGGGCCGAGGATCCGCACCAGTTCCGCCCCGCCCAGGGCACCGACCTGCTGGCCTTCTTTGCCGCGGTGTTCGAGCGGACGATGCGCCGCTGGCTGGCATGACCACGGCGATCGCCCCCGCCGCGCGCGACGTGCTGGCCGCGTGGCTTGCGCATCTGCGCGGGGTGCAGGGGGCCGCGCCCCGCACCGTGGCGGGCTATGGCGCCGATGTGACGCGCTGGCTGGACTTTCTGGCCCGGCACCGCGGCGGGCCGGTGGCGCCCGCGGCGCTGACCCGGGCCGATGCGGCCGAGATCCGCGCCTTTCAGGCCGCCGAACGGGCGCGCGGGCTGTCGGCGCGGTCGCTGGCGCGGGCGATGTCGTCGGTGCGCGCCTTTACCCGCTGGCTGGCCGAACGCCAGGGGGCCGAGGCGACGGCGATCCTGTCGGCCCGGTCGCCCCGCTATCGCCGCAGGCTGCCCCGCCCGTTGGACGTGCCCGCGGCGGGCGCCGTGGTCGCCACCATCAGCGCCGAGGCCGAGCCCTGGATCGCCGCGCGTGATGCGGCGGTGGCGATGCTGCTCTATGGATCCGGCCTGCGGATTTCCGAGGCGCTGTCGCTGACCGGCGCCCAGCATCCCCTGCCCGAGGTGCTGCGCATCACCGGCAAGGGCGGGCGCACGCGGCTGGTGCCCACCCTGCCCGTGGCCCGCGCGGCGGTGGACGATTACGTGCGGCTCTGCCCCCATCCGGTCATCCGCGACGGGCCGCTGTTCCGCGGCCAGCGCGGCGGCGCGCTGTCGGACCGGGTGATTTCGGGCGCGATGGCGCGGGTGCGGGCGCGGCTGGGCCTGCCCGCCAGCGCCACGCCCCATGCGCTGCGCCACAGCTTTGCCACGCATCTTCTGTCGGCCGGGGGCGATCTGCGCACGATCCAGGAACTGCTGGGCCATGCCTCGCTGTCGACGACGCAGGCCTACACGGCGGTGGACGCCGCCCGCCTGATGGAGGTCTACGACCGCGCCCATCCCCGCGCCCATGGCTGACCGCCCCCGCGCGGCAGGACGCGCGGGCTGGATGGTTGCAACCGGCAGGACTTTCCGCCATCACGCGGGCATGTCGCTGCGTCTCAAGGCCCTGTCCGTCCACCTGCTGACCGCCACCGGCGCGGTCCTGTCCATGCTGGCCATGCTGGCCGCGGTCGAGGAACGCTGGTCGCTGATGTTCCTGTGGCTGGTGGTGGCGCTGGTGGTCGACGGGATCGACGGCCCGCTGGCGCGCCGCTACGACGTGCGGGCGAACTGGCCGATCTATGACGGCGTCCTGATGGACCTGATCGTCGACTATCTGACCTATGTCTTCATCCCGGCCTATGCGCTGTTCAAGTCCGGCCTGCTGCCGGGCTGGACGGGGTGGCTGGCGATCATCGCCATCGTCTACGGGTCGGTGATCTACTTTGCCGACACGCGGATGAAGACGCAGGACAAGTCGTTTTCCGGCTTTCCCGCCTGCTGGAACATGGTGGTGCTGGTGCTGTTCGCGCTGGCCCCGCCGCAGGGGGTGATCCTGGCGCTGGTCATCCTGCTGACGGTGGCGATGTTCCTGCCGCTGAAATTCGTCCACCCCGTGCGCACGGCACGCTGGCGCGCGCTGACGCTGCCCGTGGCGCTGGCCTGGGTGGTGTTTGCGGGCTGGGCGGCCTGGGTCGACTTTGCCGAAGGGTCCTGGGCGCACTGGGGGTTGACGGTGACCTCGGCCTATCTGCTGCTGGCGGGCATCGCCCAGCAGATCCTGCCCGAACGGCGCTGAGCCCCGCGCCGCCCGGGGGGGGCGCGGGGCTCAGCGCCGTTCGGGCAGGATC
>JACXUX010000278.1 GCA_014763725.1 Rhodobacterales bacterium | reverse complement strand
GGCCCGCCCCGACCCCGCAGCGCTGGCCGCGATCATCTACACCTCGGGGTCGACCGGGCTGCCCAAGGGCGTGATGCTCAGCCACGACAACATCCGCATCGGGGCGGATGCGGTGATTTCCTACCTGCGGCTGGGGGGAGATGACCGGCTGCTCAGCGTGCTGCCCTACAGTTTCGATGCCGGGCTGAACCAGTTGACCACGATGTTCCGCACCGGCGGGCAGGTGGTGCACCAGCCCGTCACCCTGCCGGCCGAGGTGATCCGCACCGCGCGCGACCAGGCGGTGACGGGGCTGGCCGGCGTGCCGCCGCTGTGGAACCAGATCGTGCGCACCCTGGCCGATGCGCCGGTCGCGCTGCCTGCGCTGCGGCGCATCACCAACACCGGGGGCAAGATCCCGCCCGACATCCTGGCGCAGATGCCGGCGCTGTTTCCGGGCGTCGACATCTACCTGATGTATGGCCTGACCGAGGCGTTCCGCGCCACCTGGCTGCCGCCCGCGAAATTCGCGGCCAAGGCCGGCGCCATCGGCCAGGCGATCCCCCACGCCGAGATCCACGTCGTCAAGCCCGACGGCACCCTGGCCGGCCCGGGCGAGCAGGGCGAACTGGTCCAGTGCGGCCCGCTGGTGTCGCTGGGCTACTGGGAACGGCCCGACCTGACGGCGCAGAAGATCCGCCCCTGTCCGGCGCTGGGCCCCGATCCGGTGGTCTGGTCGGGCGATCTGGTGCGCGTGGACGCCGACGGCGATCTGTGGTTCGTGGGCCGCATGGACGACATGATCAAGAGCATGGGCTTCCGCATCAGCCCGACCGAGGTCGAGGATGCCATCCATGCCACGGGCCTGGCCACCGATGTCGTGGCCTGGGGCGAGGAGGACGCCGACCGCGGCCAGGCGGTCGAGATCGCGGCCAGCCTGACCCCCGGTGCCGACCCCGCCGCGCTGACCGCCGCGCTGCGCCGCACCATGCCCGCCTATATGGTGCCGCGCCGCATCCACCCCTGGGCGGGTGCCATGCCCCGCACCGCCAGCGGCAAGCTGGACCGCCCCCAAGTGATCGCCGCCTGCCGGGCGGCCCGGACCAAGGACACGCCATGACCCTGACCGCCGACGCCCTGATCGCCCATCTGACCGGCACGCTGCAGGTGCCCGGACCGCTGACCGAAGAGACCGAGCTGTTTTCCACCGGCCTGCTCGATTCGGTCGCCATGATGGGGATCATCGGCTTTCTCGAGGACACCGCCCGCATCGACGTGCGGCCCTCGGACGTGACGCTGGAGAATTTCGACACCGTGGCGCGGATCCTGGCCTATGTCCGCAGCCTGGACTGACCCGCACCCCGCCGATGCGCTGCTGGCGCAGGCGGCCGACCGCTTCGGCACGCCGGCCTATGTCTATTTCGCCGAGGCGATCGAGGCGCGGCTGGCCGATCTGGCCACCCATCTGGGGCCCTGGTTCGACCTGTCCTATGCGATGAAATGCAACCCGAACCCCGCGCTGCTGGCCTGGCTGGCCCCGCGGGTGCCGTTCCTGGACGTGTCCTCGGGCGGGGAATTCGCGCGGGCCTGCGCCGCGGGCTGGGGGGCTGACCGCATCAGCTTTACCGGCCCGGCCAAGCGCGAGGCCGAGATCGCCGCGGCCCTGTCGGCGGGCCTGGGCGAGCTGGTGATCGAATCGCTGCGCGAGGCGCGGATCGCCGATGCCCTGGCCCGCGGCCTGGGCCGGGTGCAGGACGTGCTGATCCGCCTGGCCCCCGCGCGCGTGCCCAAGGGCTTTGGCGACCAGATGGCCGGCCGGCCCAGCCCCTTCGGCATCGATGCCGAGGATGCGGGCCAGGTGATCCCGCAGATCCTGGCTTTGCCCGCGCTGCGGGTGACGGGGCTGCACATCTATTCCGGCACGCAATGCCTGCGGCCCGAGGCGATCGTGGAAAACTGGCGGCTGTTCATCGACCTGTTCGACCGGGTCGCGGCCGATCACGGGCTGCGGCCCGGGCGGCTGGTCTTCGGCTCGGGCCTGGGGATACCCTATCATCCGGGCGATGTGGGCCTGGACCTGGCCCAGGTCGCCGCGGGCATCGGCCCCGATCTGGAGGCGCTGCGCCGCCACCCCCGGCTGGGCCAGGCGCGGCTGGTGCTGGAACTGGGCCGCCATCTGGTCGGGCAGGCGGGCTATTTCGTCACCCGCGTGGTGTCGACCAAGACCTCGCGCGGGGCGCGCATCGCGCTCTGCGACGGGGGGCTGAACGCGCATCTGGCGGCCACGGGCCAGTTCGGCATGGTGCTGCGGCGCAATTACGTGATCCACCGCGTGGGCGGCGGGGCGGGGCTGGAACGGGTGGACCTGACCGGGCCGCTGTGCACCTCGATCGACCGGCTGGCGGGCGGGGTGGACCTGCCCCCCCTGGCCGAGGGCGACCTGATCGCCATCCATGCCAGCGGCGCCTATGGCTATACCGCCAGCCCGCGCGACTTCATCAGCCATCCCCACCCGCGCGAATTGTGGGTCCAGGACGGCCGGATCGCGGATGTGACCCCGCCGGGCGCGTGACCGGCTTGCCATTGCCGCCGCGCGGCTTAGGGTGCGCGCAGCAGGCAATGGACAGGATGCGCGATGAAGACCCTTCCCCTTGGCCCCAGCGGCATCATGGTTTCGGAACTGTGCCTGGGGACGATGACCTGGGGCAGCCAGAACACCGAGGCCGAGGGCCACGCCCAGATGGACCTGGCGCTGGACCACGGCGTGACCTTCTGGGACACGGCCGAGATGTATCCCACCAACCCCGTGCGGGCCGAGACGGTGGGCCGCACCGAGGAAATCATCGGCACCTGGATCGCCGCCCGCGGCGGGCGCGACCGGCTGCAGATCGCCACCAAGATCACGGGCGAGGGGCAGAAGGCCGTGCGCGACGGCGCCCCGATCACCGCCGCCCAGCTGCGCGCCAGCGTGGACGACAGCCTGCGCCGGCTGCAGACCGATTACATCGACCTCTATCAGCTGCACTGGCCCAACCGCGGCAGCTATCACTTCCGGGGCATGTGGTCCTATCGCCCCGGGCGCGAGACGCCCGACCAGGTCGCCCGCCACATGCAAGAGGTGCTGGCCGCCGCCGCCGATCTGGTGGCGCAGGGCAAGATCCGCGCGCTGGGCCTGTCGAACGAATCCGTCTGGGGTGCGGGCCGCTGGATCGCCACGGCCCAGGCCATGGGCGCGCCGCGCATGGTCAGCGTGCAGAACGAATATTCGCTGCTGTGCCGGCAGTTCGACACCGACTGGGCCGAATTCAGCGTGATGGAGGACATGCCGCTCTTGGCCTTCTCGCCGCTGGCGGCGGGGCTTCTGTCGGGCAAGTATGCCGGCGACGTGACGCCCGAGGGCACGCGCCGCGCCGCCAACCCTACGCTGGGCGGGCGGATCACGCCGCAGGTCTTCCCGGCGGTGGCGGCCTATCTGGGCATTGCCGCGCGCCACGGGCTGGACCCCTGCCAGATGGCGATCGCCTTCTGCCGGATGCGGCCGTTTGCCTGCATCCCGATCATCGGGGCGACCAGCCTGGACCAGCTGCGCATCGTGCTGGGCGCGGCCGACCTGACGCTGTCGGACGCGGTGCTGGACGACATCGCCCAGGCCCATCGCGACCACCCCGCGCCGTTCTGACGCCGATGCGGGGGGCCCTGGGGTTGGCGCTGGCACTGGCGCTGTCGGCCTGCACCCTGGCCCTGCCCGGGGTGGGGGGCGGCGCGGACGGCGCCAGCCCGCTGGCGGCCGAGGCCATTGCCGTGACGCCGCTGGACACCCCCGCCGACCCGGTGCCCGCGGCAGGGCCTGACCCTGCCGCGGGCACCGGGT
>JACXUX010000277.1 GCA_014763725.1 Rhodobacterales bacterium | reverse complement strand
CCGCCGCCCCCCGCCGCAACCCGACCCGTTCGCCCAGGACGGGAATCGCCAGGATCGTGATCAGCAGCGGCGCCGCGAACAGGATCGCATAGGTCTGCGCCAGCGGCAGGACCGAAAAGGCATAGAAGGCCATCACCCCGGTGATCACCATGGCCCCGGTGCGCAGCACCATCCACCAGGGGTGGCGCGGCAGCAGGTTGCCGTCGGACCGGTCGGTCATCAGCATCAGGCTGGCCAGCGGGAACCCGAACAGCCCGGCAAAGAAGATGGTCTGGATCGCCGAGTAATGCGCCCCCAGGATCTTGACCGCCACGTCATGGATGGCAAACAGCGCAAAGGACAACAGCGCCAGCATCGCCCCGCGCAGATTGGATCCGGACATTGCAAGCCGCCCTTACCTTGCACCGCCCGCATCATCGCGCCCCGCAGCGGCCCCCGCAAGCCCGCGCGGCCCTTGCCCGGATGCCCCCGCCCTGAAAGGATGGGCCATGGATGCGGCGGTGCTCGATCTGGCCGGGGGGCTGGGCCTGTTCCTGTTCGGGATGCAGGCCCTGACGGGGGGGCTGCGGCAGCTGGCGGGCCGCGGTGTGCGCCGCCTGCTGGCGCGGTTCACCACCCGGCCGCTCGCGGGGGTGGTGACGGGTCTGGTCACAACGGCGGCGCTGCAATCCTCGACCGCGGTGATGATCACGATCATCGGCTTTGTCGGCGCAGGGCTGATGGGCTTTAGCCAGGCGGTGGGCATCATCTTCGGCGCCAATATCGGCAGCACGGCGACGGGCTGGCTGGTGGCGGTGCTGGGGCTGAAGCTGGCGCTGGCCCCCGCCGCCATGCTGCTGCTGCTGCCGGCGGCGCTGGCCTCGGCGGTGGCGCCGGGCCGGTGGCGCACGGCGGGGCGGGCGCTGGCGGGGTTCTGCCTGCTGATGGTGGGGCTGGACCTGATGCGCCGGGGCGCGGCCGGGGTGCCCGACTGGATCGGCCCCGGCCTGCCCGGGGCCGATGGCCTGGCCGGCCGCGTCGTTCTGGTCCTGCTGGGCGCGGCGGTCGCGGCGCTGCTGCAAAGTTCGGGCGCGGGGGTGGCGGCGGTGCTGGTGCTGATGTCCCAGGGGACGGTCAGCTTCCGGCAGGCGGCGCCGCTGGTCATCGGCATGGACATCGGCACCACGGCCACGGGGATGATCGCGGCCCTGGGCGGATCGGCCGCGATGCGGCGCACGGCGCTGGCGCATGTGGGCTACAATCTGGTGACGGGGCTGGTGGCGCTGGCCACGGTGACGCTGGCCGCGCCGCTGGTGCGCGACCTGCTGGCGGCGGGCGATCCGCAGACGGGCCTGGTTCTGTATCACACGCTGTTCAACGCCCTGGGTGCGGCGGTGATGCTGCCGGTGCTGCGCCCCTTTGCCCGCGCGATCGAGCGGCTGGTGCCCGACCCGGCCGGCCTGTCCGAACCGCTGGACCGCCGCCTGCTGGCCGACCCCGAGGCCGCGATGGATGCCGCCCAGGGCGCGCTGGGGCGGGTCTGGCGGGTGCTGGCCGCGGCGGTGGCGGCGCGGCTGCGGCGCGCGGGCGACACGGGCCAGACGGCGGCCCTGGACCCCGCGCTGGACGACATCGCCGATTTCCTGACCCGGCTGCGCCCGCCCGCTGCGGGGCGCGACGACCTGCGGCTGCGGCAGGCGGCGCTGATGCATCTGTATGACCACCTGCACCGGCTGGCACGGCGCGGCGCGCGCGAACGGCGGCTGGAACTGCTGACGGGCGACCCGCTGCTGCGCCGCCCGGCGCTGGCGCTGGCCGCGGCACTGGAACGTGGCGCCGGGCCTGCGCGGCTGGACCGGCTGCACCGGCTGATCGCGGCGCGGGCCGACCGGCTGCGCCGGTCGGTGCTGCTGCGCGAACATGCGGGCCTGGTGGCGCCCACGGCGGTCTTCGACCTGACCGATGCGCTGCGCTGGCTGGAACACAGCGCCGATCACGCCGCCCGCATCGCCGCCTATGCGGACCGGGCGGCGCGCTAGGGGGGTGGTCAGAGGCTGGCGTCCAGCGCCGCCACGATGGCATCGCCCATCGCCGCGGTGCCCACGGGCGTGCCGCCGGCCGGGCCCATCAGATCGGCCGTACGCAGACCCTGGGCCAGCACGGTTTCCACGGCGCGTTCCACCCGCGCGGCCTCGTCCCCCAGGTCGAAGGAATAGCGCAGCGCCATGGCAAAGCTGAGGATGCAGGCGATCGGGTTCGCCTTGCCCTGGCCCGCGATGTCGGGCGCGCTGCCGTGGACGGGTTCATACAGCGCCTTGGGCCGGCCATTGGCCATCGGCGCCCCCAGGCTGGCCGAGGGCAGCATCCCCAGGCTGCCCGTCAGCATCGCCGCCAGGTCAGACAGCAGATCGCCGAACAGGTTGTCGGTCACGATCACGTCGAACTGCTTGGGCCAGCGCGTCAGCTGCATGGCGCCGGCATCGGCATACATGTGGCTCAGCGCGACATCGGGATATTCCTTGTCATGCACCTCCTGCACGACCTGGCGCCACAGCACGCCCGATTCCATCACGTTCGCCTTTTCCATCGAACAGACCCGGTTGCTGCGACGGCGTGCCAGTTCGAACGCCGACCGCGCCACCCGCGCGATTTCGGATTCGGTATAGCGCTGGGTGTTGATGCCCACGCGTTCGTTGCCCTCGGTGAAGATGCCGCGGGGTTCGCCGAAATAGACGCCCGAGGTCAGCTCGCGCACGATCATGATGTCGAGGCCGGCGACCACGTCCTTCTTCAGGCTGGAGAAATCGGCCAGCGCGTCAAAGCACTGCGCCGGGCGCAGGTTGGCATAAAGGTCCATTTCCTTGCGCAGGCGCAGCAGGCCGCGTTCCGGTTTCACCGCAAAAGGCAGGTCGTCGTATTTCGGCCCGCCCACCGCGCCCAGCAGCACCGCATCCACCGCCTGCGCGCGCGCCATCGTGTCGTCGTGCAGCGGTGTGCCATGCGCGTCATAGGCACAGCCGCCCACCAGATCCTCGGTCACGTCAAAGACGATGCCGCGGCGGGTGCCGAACCAGTCGATGATCTTGCGCACCTCGGCCATGACTTCGGGGCCGATCCCGTCGCCGGGCAGGATGAGGAGAGAGGGATTGGTCATGGCGGCTTCCGCAGGGCTGGGGATGATCGCCCGCTGGCCTAGCCCGCCCGTGCCGCAGGGTCAAGGCGGCCGGTCCGGGGGCGGGGGCAGCGCCAGGTCGACCCAGACCGGCCGGTGGCGCGAGGCGGCGCGCGCCACCTCCTCCAGCGGGTCGCCCGGGGCCGGCCACAGAACGCCCGAGCCGGTCACCCGCCAGCCGGCGGGCGGCAGAACGTAGTCCACCCGCATCGGCCCCGGCCCGTCGCGGGCGGAAAAATCGGCGGTGGCCAGGCCCGCGGCGCCGCGGGGCCCCGGGTCCTGCAGCGCGGGATGCGCCAGCAGGTCGCGCAGCGCCTCGGGCCGCCCCTCGTCCCGCGCGGGGTCCAGGTTGGCATTGCCCATGACCGCGACCGGCCCCGCAGGCGCGGGCCAGGGCAGGCGGCCGGCCAGCAGATGCAGCCAGAGCGCGGTCTCGTCCCGGTTGCGGCGGCCGTTGCGATCCTCGGGCCCGTCAAAGACCGGGGGCGTGGCGTGAAAGGCCAGCACGGTCAGCTGCCCGCCGCCGGGCAGGTCCAGCGGCACCGCCCAGTGCCCGGTGGTGGACAGCCGCTGCACCGCGGCCACCCCGGCGGGCCAGCCGGGCGGGGGGTCGGCCCCGGGCAGGTCGCGCCACAACAGGCCGGTCAGGTCAGTGACTGCGCCTGCGCGGATCGGCAGGCGCGAGAACAGCGCCATCCCCC
>JACXUX010000036.1 GCA_014763725.1 Rhodobacterales bacterium | reverse complement strand
GGGTGGGCGCCTGGGCACGGTCGGGGTCGTAGCGGCGGGCGCGGGTCAGGCCGTTGTCGGGCGCCGTGGCGGCGGCCGCGGCCGCGGCGGCCTGTTCGCGGGCGCGCAGCCGTTCATGGGCACTGTCGCGGTCGACCGGGGTGTCATACCGGCCCACCAGGGGCGAGGCCGCGATCAGCGCCGCGCGGGTGGCCGGGTCGATCGGACCGAGGCGGCTGGACGGCGGGCGGATCAGCGTGCGTTCGGCGATGCCCGGCGCGCCCTTGTCGGTCAGGAAGGAGGTCACCGCCTCGCCCGTGCCGACCTCGCGGATCGCGGTTTCGGTGTCGAAGCGGGGGTTCGGCCGATAGGTCTGGGCGGCGCGGCGCAGCGCCTGCTGGTCGCGCGGGGTAAAGGCGCGCAGCGCATGCTGGACGCGGTTGCCCATCTGGCCCAGGATCGTCTCGGGCACGTCGGCGGGGTTCTGGGTGACGAAATAGACCCCCACCCCCTTGGACCGGATCAGCCGCGCGACCTGTTCGACCTTGTCCACCAGCGCCTTGGGCGCATCGTCGAACAGAAGATGCGCCTCGTCGAAGAAGAACACCAGGCGCGGCTTGTCGGGGTCGCCCACTTCGGGCAGGTCCTCGAACAGTTCGGACAGCAGCCACAGCAGGAAGGTCGCATAGAGCCGCGGGCTGGCCATCAGCCGGTCGGCGGCCAGGATCGAGACCGTGCCGCGCCCATCGGGCGTGACGCGCATCAGGTCGGCCAGGTCCAGCGCCGGTTCGCCGAAGAGCCGCGCCCCGCCCTGGTTTTCCAGCACCAGCAGGCGGCGCTGGATCGCGCCCACCGAGGCCGGCGCCACATTGCCGTAGCGCAACCCGATGTCGGCCGCATTCTGGCCCAGGAAGGCCAGCACCGCGCGCAGGTCGGCCAGGTCGAGCAGCGGCAGGCCCTCGTCATCGCACAGCCGGAAGGCGATGTTCAGCACGCCTTCCTGCACCTCGGTCAGGTCGAGCAGCCGCGCCAGCATCAGCGGCCCCATCTCGGCCAGGGTGGTGCGGATCGGATGGCCCTGTTCGCCGAACAGGTCCCAGAAGATCACCGGGCATTCGCGGTAGACCAGATCGAGGCCGATGGTCGCCGCCCGCTTCTGGAAAGCCGCGTGCAGCTTGTGCGCGGGGGACCCGGGCTGCGACAGGCCCGCAAGATCGCCCTTCACATCGGCCATGAAGACCGGCACGCCCTGGGCCGAGAACCCCTCGGCCAGGATCTGCAGCGTCACCGTCTTGCCGGTGCCGGTGGCGCCCGCGATCAGCCCGTGGCGGTTGGCCAGGTCCAGGCGAAGATGCTGGGGCTGGCCATAGCCCTCGCCGCCGCCGCCCACGAAGATCTGCCCTGTCATGCCCGCCCCCGTCCGCCCGATCAACCCATCCTTAACCGCGGGGGCGCAGTCTGCAAGGTGCCGCGGGGCCCGTCGGGGCCGTTCGGCGGCTTCCTCCCTGTCAGACTGGCCGCGCCCGGAATGGGCGCGGTTTTTTTCATGTATTTCAACGTCTGGCGCGGGTCACTTGGGTGTTGACGGGGCCCGGACCTGCCGATAGCGTCTGCACAATGAAGTCGGCCAGTCCGACAGGGAGCAAGAAGATCACCGAAAGGGGCCGGGCAACCGGCCCCTTTCGTCCTTTCGCGCGGCGGGCTGCCGGACCCGGGGGCCAAGGGCGATTTGCACCCTGACAGGGACGCCCGGTCGTGCTATGGCCCGGCTGCGCGCCGGGTGCCCCCGGCCCCTCCCCTGTGACGTGACAAACGGATTTCCGATGACGGTGATGACCTGCCTGACCCGCGCCCTGGCGCTGACGCTTGCGCTGGCCGCGGGCCCCGTGCTGGCGCAGCAGGGCGATGCCCCTGCCGCCCCGGCCGCCCCCGAACTGTCGATGGGCCAGCCCGCGCCCGAGGCCGCGGCCGAGGACGGCCCCGGCAGCAGCTATGTGGCCGCCACCTTCGACGCCTGGGAACAGCGCTGCGTGCGCGAGGCCGACGGATCGGACCCCTGCCAGCTGTATCAGCTGCTGAAGGACGCCGAGGGCAACCCGGTGGCCGAGATCAGCCTGTTCGCCCTGCCCCGGGCCCAGCAGGCCGCGGTGGCCGGCGCCACGATCATCGTGCCGCTGGAAACCCTGCTGCCCGAGGGGCTGACGCTGGCCGTCGACGGCGCGAACCCCAAGCGCTATCCGCTGACCTTCTGCGCGCCGATCGGCTGCATCGCCCGCGTGGGCTTTACCGCCGAGGAGATCGAGGCCTTCCGCAAGGGCGCCACGGCCACGCTGAGCCTGCTGCCCGCGCTGGCACCCGACCAGCGGGTGACGCTGACCATCTCGCTGAAGGGGTTCACCGCGGGCTATGCCGCGGCGGCCGCGACCATCGGCGACTGATCCCGGCGCGGCGCCCGGCCCCGGGCGCCGCCCCCACCGGCCCCGGTCAGACCCGGCGGTCAAATACGGCGCAGCGCCAGCACCGCGTTCAGCCCGCCAAAGGCGAAGGCGTTCGACAGCACCACATCCACCTGTGCCTCACGCGCGACATTGGGCACCACGTCCAGCGCGCATTCGGGGTCGGGTTCCTCATAGCCGATGGTAGGCGCGATCACCCCGTCGCGCAGCGCCAGGATGCAGGCCAGCAGTTCGACCGCCCCCGTGCCGCCGATCAGATGGCCGTGCATCGACTTGGTGGACGAAATCATCAGGCTGTCGGCGTGATGGCCGAAGACATCGGCGACCGCGGCGCATTCGGTCTTGTCATTGGCGGCCGTGCCGGTGCCGTGGGCGTTGATGTAGCCCACATCCTCGGGGTTCAGATGCGCATCGCGCAGTGCCCCGGCGATGGCCCGCGCCGCCCCCTGTTTCGAGGGCATGACGATGTCGCTGGCGTCCGAGGTCATGGCGAATCCCACCACCTCGACCAGGATCTCGGCCCCGCGCTTGCGGGCGTGTTCGTAATCCTCAAAGACGAAGACGCCCGCGCCCTCGCCCTGGACCATGCCGTTGCGGTTCAGGCTGAAGGGGCGGCAGGCGTCCTTGGACATGACGCGCAGTCCTTCCCAGGCCTTGATCCCGCCAAAGCACAGCATGGATTCCGACCCGCCGGTCAGCATCACCCGGCACATGCCCGACCGCACCATGTGAAAGGCCATGCCCATCGCATGGTTGGAACTGGCGCAGGCGGTGGCCACCGTATAGCTGGGCCCGCGCAGGTTGAATTCCATGCTGACATGGCTGGCGGCGGCATTGTTCATCAGCTTGGGCACGACAAAGGGGTGGACGCGGTTCTTCCCCTCTTCGTAGACGGCGCGATAATTGTCGTCCCAGGTGTTCACCCCGCCGCCCGCGGTGCCCAGGACGACGCCCGAATCATAGCCCAGATGGCCGTCGAAGTTCAGCCCCGCCTGGTCCACCGCCTGGCGCGCGGCCAGCAGGGTGAACTGGGTGAACTTGTCGTAGAGCGCGATCTGCTGGCGGTTGAAATGCGCCTCGGGGTCCCAGTGGTGGACCTGGCCGCCGATCTGGATGGCCAGCCGGTCCTTGTCGCGGATGTCCAGTTCGGTGATGCCGCAGCGCCCCTCGCGGAACGCGGCCAGCGTGCCGGGCACGTCATGGGCCAGCGCGTTGATCGTGCCCGCCCCGGTGATGACGACGCGGTTCATGCGTGCTGTTCGGCGATCAGCTTTTCCACCGCCGCGACGATCGAGGCGACGGACGAGATGTCGAAATCGGACTGGCCGGGATCATTGGCGTTGAACGGCACCGAGATGTCGAAGGCCTCTTCGATGGCGAAGATCGATTCGACCAGGCCCAGGCTGTCGATGCCCAGGCTGTCCAGCGTGCTGTCCATCGACACATCGGCCACATCCAGCACCGCCTGTTCGGCGATGATCGCGATCACCCTGTCCTTCACGCTGTCCACCATGGCATCCCCCGCAGGTTTTGCGCCGGTCTAATCGCTGTCGCCGTCATTTGCATCTGCTTTCTGCAGGGCGGCAAGGGCTGCGGCCATCCGTGGCAGCCGACGCAGGGCCTTGTTGATCTCGATCTGGGTTTCCATCTTCACCGCCGGACAGCCCAGCAGCACCCGGCCACTGGGCGCGTTGGTGAAGATCTTGGTGGCCCCGCCCGCGATCACGTCGTCGCCCACGAAGATGTTGTCGTTCACCCCGCACTGGCCGGCCAACACCACGCGGTCGCCGATGCGGGCCGATCCCGCGATGCCCACCTGCCCGCACAGCAGGCAGTCGCGCCCCACGGTCACGTTGTGGCCGATATGGACCAGGTTATCCAGCTTGGTCCCCGACCCGATGGTGGTGTCGCGCACCGTGCCCCGGTCGATGCAGGCATTGGCGCCGATTTCCACATCATCGCCGATGGTGACGGCGCCCAGCGAATGCAGGCGCGTCCAGCTCTGGTCGCGGATGGTTTCGCGGCTGCCCAGGGTTTCGCGGATCTCCTCGACCCCCGATTTCTCGGGCGTGACAAAGCTGAAGCCGTCGGCCCCGATCACCGCGCCGGGCTGGCAGATGAAGCGGTCGCCGATGGTCACCCGCGCCCCGATCCGCGCGCCCTGCAGGATCAGCGCATCGGCGCCGATGCGCGCGCCTTCGGCGATGCTGACATGGGCCGCGATGCGCGCGCGCGGGCCGATGACAACCCCCGCCCCGATGGTCACGAAGGGGCCCACGGCCGCGCCCTCGGCCAACTGCGCGCCGGGGTCGATCACCGTCATCGGGTGGGTGCCGGGCGCGATCTCGGGCCCCGGGTCCAGGATGCGGCTGAGCCCCGCCATCGCCAGCCGCCCGCGCGGGGCAAAGATCGCCGCCCGCAGCCCCAGCGCCTGCCAGTCGGCCCCGGGCCAGAGCATGGCCGCCCGCGCGCCCCCGCGCGCCAGGCCCGCCGCATAGGCCGGGCTCAGGGCCAGGGCCAGCGCCTCGGGGCCCGCCTCGGCCGGTTCGGCCGCGCGGGTGACGACCAGGTCCAGATCGCCGGCCGCCTCGGCCCCCAGCGCGCGGGCGATGTCGCGGATGGTATGTGGCATCACGGGTCTCCGTCCGATCGGGGGCGCAGCAACCCCTGCCCCGATCTAGCCCTGTGGCGCGCCCAGCACCACCCCGGCCTGTTCCAGCGCGGCAAAGATCGCGGCATCGCGGCCATAGATGTCGCGGCGGAATTCCAGCGCGCCGCGCGGCGTGGTGAAGGCCGTGCGATAGTCGATGTGGATCGGCACGGGTTCGTCCAGGAACAGCCGCGTCTGCCGCCCGCTGGCCAGCACGGCATCAAAGGCCGCGCGGGGATCGGCCTCTTGCCGGGCCAGCAGCGCATAGGCGAATTCGAACGGGTCGCCCAGCCGCACGCAGCCGGACGAATAGGCCCGCACCTCGCGCCCGAACAGGTGCTTGTCGGGCGTGTCGTGCAGATAGATCGACCAGGGGTTGGGGAACATGAACTTGACCTGGCCCAGCGCATTGCCCTGGCCCGGCGGCTGGCGCAGCGAGAAGGGGAAGTTCGCCGCCGTGTAGCGGGCAAAGTTCACCTGGCCGCGCGGCACCACGCGGCCGCGGGAATCGATCACCTGCAGATGCCCCAGCGCACCCGGATTGGCCTGCAGCTTGGGCAGGTAGTCGCGCCGGATGATGCCGCGCGGCACGGTCCAGTCGGGGTTGACCTCCATATAGGTCATCCGATGGCTGAATTCCGGGGTGCGCTTGTCGGCGATCGCGCTGCCGATGACGGCGCGGGTCTCGAACGTCACCTTGCCATGGTCGACGATCTTGGCGGTGAAGTCGGTCAGGTTCACCCAGATGTGCCGGTCGCCGCGGGGGATGTTCGACCACCGCTCACGCTCCATCGCCACCAGGACGGATTTCAGCCGATCCTCGGGCGGGCGGTTGATCTCGGCCAGGGTCGCGGCATCGGCCACGCCGTCGGGGGTGATCCCGTGCGCGGACTGAAAGGCCGCCACCGCCCGCGTCAGCGCCGCGTCATAGCTGGCCGCCGCGCTGCGCGGCAGATAGCCCATGGCCATCAGCCGGTTGCGCAGCGCCAGCACGGCTGCGCCCGTCTGACCCGGCTGCAGCCCCGCGCCCGGCACCGCGGGACCCCAGGCGCCGCTGGCCGCGGCCTGTTCCAGCATCCGCTTGGCGCGCATCAGGCGGGCGTATTCCTGGCTTTGCGGCGGCAGCGCCCGCAGGAACTCGGCCGGGTCGGCCGCCAGAAAGTCCGCCAGCAGCGTGGCGCGGTCGCGCACCGGCACCTCGCGCACGATGCCGGGGTCGATGCGGGCGGGCACCAGCGCGCCGGTCTGGATGTCGCGCGCGTAATCCAGCAGCGCGCGGGTCAGGCGCACCTCGACCCGGCCGCGGTCGCGTTCGCTGGCCATGCCGCGCACCGCCCCCGCCAGCGCCGCGGCGTCATAGCGCGCCACCGGCAGGCCGTGGTCGCCCGCCCGTTCCAGCACCGCCAGCAGGGCGCGCAGCCGGTCCACGCCCGCAGGCACCGTCCAGACCGGGGCATAGTCGCGCCCGCGGTAGAAGTCGGCCACCGCCGCATCGTCGGCCGCGGCCTCGGCCACCGCCTGGCGGAAGGCGGGCGCCACGGTTTCGGCGAGCGCCGGGGGCGGCAGGATGGCGGACAGGACAGCAGGGCCAAGGGCCAGCGCCAGGGCAACGGGGCGCAGCGAACGGGCAAGAAAGCGCAGCGGCATAATGGGCGGATCATCCGAAGGACAGAAACTGAACGGATCATGGGCCAAGGCGTTGCCCCTGTCCATTCACAACGGGTTCGGGGGCATTCCGCCGTGCGCCGCCGCCATTTTAAGCGAATTTTTGCCGAACCGGCTTGAAACTGCCCGGACCGCAGAATCGCGGCTTGGGCCGGGCGCCCGGTTGTGGCACAACATTTGCACACTTGGGGGATGAAGTGGATCAAGGCGCCGGAACAGGCGGCATGACCGAGCAGACTGGGGACAGGCATCGCATGACGGAAACGAACCGGGTTGGTGTGACGCGGCGGGGCCTTCTGGGGATCTTCGCCGCCTCGATGGTGGTGGCAGCCCCCACCTGTTCCAACGCCTTCGGCCTGCTGCGGGGCGCGGGCGACATCCGCCGCATCCGCATGTATTCCGGCCGCACCGGCGAAAGCATGGACACGATCTACTGGATCGACGGCGACTACATCCCCGAGGCGCTGAAGGAAATCAATCACTTCATGCGCGACTGGCGGTCGAACACCCAGATCCAGATCGACCCGCGCACGGTGGACATCATGGCCGCATCGCACCGGCTGCTGGATGTCAGCGAACCCTACATGCTGCTGTCGGGCTATCGCACCCCGCAGACCAACGCGATGCTGCGGTCGCAGTCGCGCGGCGTGGCCAAGAATTCGTTGCACATGAAGGGCCAGGCCGCCGACCTGCGGCTGAAGTCGCGCAGCGTGTCGCAGATGGCGCGTGCGGCGGTCTCCTGCGCCTCGGGCGGGGTGGGCAAGTATTCGCGGTCGAACTTCGTCCACATGGACTGCGGCCCGATCCGCACCTGGGGCGCCTGATCCGGGTGGCCGCTGGCCCCGGCCGGTCCTGAGGGCCCGGGGCCTTCCGCATGGCCTGCCTGGCGTGGAACCGGACATGCCTTTCCGAATCGCCGCAAGGTCACCCTGCGCCGGACGGGCTGCATGGCAGGATGGCCCCGCCACCTCGCTCCCCCGGGCCCTGGCGCGCGATCAGCCGGCGTCGTTGTCCCCGTCCTCGTCCTGTCCCTCGGCCGCGATCTGGCGGCCGCGGTAGCCCATCGCCACCACGAACTTCTCCGAACTGTCCGACCGGCTGGCCGGCGGCTTGACGTTCGCCACCTTGCGGAAGTTGCGCTTCAGAAGCGCCTGCATCGTGTTTTCCGCCCCCCCCGCCAGCACCTTGGCGACGAAGGTGCCGTCGTCCTCGAGCACGTCGAAGGCGAAGTCCAGCGCCGCCTCGACCAGGGCCACGATGCGCAGATGGTCGGTCGGCTTGTGCCCCGAGGCCGAGGGCGCCATGTCCGACATCACCACATCGGCCCGGCCGCCCAGCCAGGCCTTGACCTGATCGTCCGCCCCCTCCGACAGGAAGTCGAGCTGATGGATCTCGGCCCCCGGGATCGGCGCGACCTCCTGCAGGTCGACGCCGATCACCCGGCCCTGCGGCTTCTTCGGGTTGTCGCCCAGTGCGTTCACCCGCGGCACCGCCACCTGGCACCAGCCGCCGGGCGCGCAGCCCAGGTCCACCACCCGCGCCCCGGGTTTCAGAAAGCCATAGCGGTCGTCCAGTTCCTGGATCTTGTAGGCCGCACGGCCGCGATAGCCTTCGCGTTTCGCCCGCGCGACATAGGGGTCGTTCAGCTGCCGTTCCAGCCAGAGCGTCGAGGACAGCTTGCGCCCCTTGGCGGTCTTGACGCGCACCCGCAGGTCGCGCTGGCCGCGGCCGGATGTGGCCTTCTTCTCGGTCATTCCAGGGGATCCTCTGTCAGAACGCCATCGCCGCACATCTGTGCGTAAAGCAGCCCCTCGCGCAGGCCGCGGTCGGCCACCGACAGCCGGTCGGTGGGCCAGATCCGCATCAAGGCCTGCAGGATCGCTGCGCCCGACATGATCAGCGCGTGGCGGTCGCGGCCGATGCGGGGGTCGGTGCGGCGGCCTTCGGGGCCCAGCGCCAGGTAGTCGCGGATCACCGTGTCGATCTGGTCGGACGACATCCGCAGCCCGTCGACCTTGGCCCGGTCATAGCGGCGCAGGCCCAGGAAACTGGCCGCCACCGTGGTGACGGTGCCCGAGGTGCCGATGATCTGGAACCCTTCGCGCGGGTTCTGGGCGTTGTAGGGGCTGAAGCTGGCCAGATGTTCCTCGAAATACCAGCTCATCAGCGCGAATCGCGCGGCATCGTCGGCCACGTCCTGGAACTGTTCCTTCAGCGTGGCCACGCCCAGCGGCACGCTGATCCAGTCCACCACCCGCGCGGCCCCCGGCCCCTGGGCCTGGAACCCCTGATGCAGCCGCATGATCGCGCGCGACCGCTGGTCGGGGTCCACATCCGACAGGTCGATCCAGACCAGCTCGGTCGAGCCGCCGCCGATGTCGACCACCAGCAGCTCTTCGGTCCGCCGGCTGACCAGCGGCGCGCAGGAAATGACGGCCAGGCGCGCCTCTTCCTCGGGGGCGATGATCTCCAGGCTCAGGCCCGTCTCGCGCCGGACCTTGCGGATGAATTCGCGCGCGTTGCGGGCGCGGCGGCAGGCCTCGGTCGCGACCAGCCGCATCCGGCGCACGCCGTGCTTTTCGATCTTCTTCTGGCAGATGCGCAGCGCCTGAACCGTTCGCCCCATCGAGGCGCGCGACAGCCGACCCGAGGCTTCCAGCCCCACACCCAGCTGGACAGTCTTGGAAAAGCTGTCCACGACGCGAAACTGACTGCCCAGCGGCTGGGCAATCAGCATGCGACAACTGTTCGTGCCCAGATCCAGCGCGGCATAAAGCCCCGGATCGGGCGGCAACTGGGTGCCGGACGGTTCGACCATGCGCGCCACCGGACCGGGCCCGGCAGCGGCTGAGGGGATCGCGTCCGCACCCAACGGACGCTGGGGCGTCATGGGCCCCTCCATATCAGGTTGTCCCAAGCCTAGTCGCAGCCGCCGCGGCGTGCAAGCGCCCTTGCCCGCGGCCCATCCCCGCCAACCGAAAAGCTTCATGACAAGCATGAGAATTTTTCCGATCCGCGCCTGTCGCACCAGGGCCGCAGCCGGGTTACATCCCTGTCGCGGGCGGCCGCTGTCGCCGCCTGCGGCGAACAGGTCGAAAACCGGCCGCGGGCGCGGGCGGGACGCGCCTAGAACGGTGCGGGGGCAAGCAGGGGGAATCGGGATGCCCGATGTGACGGTGGTCTGCTGGCGCGACATTCCGGCCCAGGTGATCGTGGGCACCGGCCGCCGGGTCGGCGCGCGGGTGCATCTGGGCGAACGCTTCGAACAGGCGATCGACCGCTGCGCGATGAAGGTGGGCGCGCGCGAGTCCGACGCCTATCTGGCCGAATGGCGCAAGGCGCCCCCCTACCCGGTCGAGGGCGACCCCGAGACCGTGGCGCAGGCCGAGGCCGAACGGCTGCGGGCCGAATACGACACCGCGCGGCTGGCCGCGCTGATCGCCAATGACGGCCGGGCCTGAGGCCGGCGCGTCCCGCCTGAAGGGGGGCATTGATGGCACTGTTCAGCTTTCGTCGCGCCGAACCCGCACCCGCCGCCGCGGGTCTGGCCGGGCTGCTTGACGGCGTCTCGATCGAGGTGATGCCGCGCACCGCGGCCAAGGTGCCGGATTTCCGGCCGCTGCTGCCCGCGGGCACGCGCGTCTACATCGCCCATATCGACGGCACCCCGATCGACGAGATGGTGGCCACCGCCGCCCGCCTGCGCGCCGAGGGGTTCGAACCCATGCCGCATTTCCCCGCCCGGCTGATCGCGGGCCGGGCCCAGCTGGCCGACTGGATCGCGCGCTACCGGGATCAGGCCGACGTGCGCCAGGCGCTGATCCTGGGCGGCGGCGTGGCGCGGCCCGCGGGCGACTATGACAGCGCGATGCAGCTGCTGGAGTCGGGCCTGTTCGACGGGTTCGACCGGCTGCATGTCGCGGGCCACCCCGAGGGCAACCGCGACATCGACCCCGACGGGTCGGATGAAAACGTGATGGCCGCGCTGCGCTGGAAACAGGACTTTTCGCGCCGCACCGATGCGCGGATGGCGATCGTGACGCAGTTCAGCTTCGAGGCGGCGCCCGTCATCGCCTGGGCCGACCGGCTGGCGGCCGAGGGCATCGACCTGCCCATCCATCTGGGCGTGGCCGGCCCGGCCAAGCTGCAGACGCTGATCAAGTTCGCCATCGCCTGCGGCGTGGGCCCCAGCCTGCGCGTGCTGCAGAAGCGCGCCGCGGATGTGACGCGCCTGCTGCTGCCGCATGAACCCACCGACCTGCTGACCGACCTGGCCGCGCACAAGGCGCGTCACCCGGACATCGGCATCCAGGCGGTGCATCTGTTCCCGCTGGGCGGCATCGCCGCCAGCGCCACCTGGCTGGCCGAACAGGCCGGGCCCCGCAAAGGATGACGCGATGACCCGCACCGTTCTGGAATCCAAGACGAAAACCGTCGTCATCGGCTTCGACGAACCGTTCTGCGTGATCGGCGAACGGATCAACCCCACCGGCCGCAAGAAGCTGGCCGCGGAACTCGAGGCCGGCGACTTCACCACCGTCGAGAAGGACGCGCTGGAACAGGTGGCCTGCGGCGCCACGGTGCTGGATGTGAACTCGGGCGCGGTCTTCACCAACCGCATGGCCGAAGACCCGCGCTATGCCGACAACAACTTTGTCGAACCGCCGCTGATGCGCGAACTGATTGCGCGCATCCAGGCGGTGACGGATGTGCCGCTGTGCATCGACAGCTCGGTCCCCGGCGCACTCGAGGCCGGGCTTCAGGTCTGCGACGGCCGTCCGCTGCTGAATTCCGTGACGGGCGAGGAAGAGCGGCTGGAACTGGTCCTGCCGCTGGTCAAAAAATACAACGTGCCGGTGGTGGCGATTTCCAACGACGACACCGGCATCAGCCCCGACCCCGACGTCCGCTTTGCCGCGGCAAAGAAGATCGTCGAACGCGCGGCCGATTTCGGGATTCCTGCCCATGACATCGTCGTCGACCCGCTGGTGATGCCGGTGGGCGCCATGGCCAGCGCCGGGCGGCAGGTGTTCCAGCTGGTGGCGCGGCTGCGGTCGGAACTGGGCGTGAACACCACCTGCGGGGCGTCCAACATCAGCTTCGGCCTGCCCAACCGGCATGGGGTCAATGCGGCCTTCCTGCCCATGGCGATCGGCGCGGGCATGACGAGCGCGATCATGAACCCCGTCCGGTCGGTCGAGATGGAGGCGATCCGCGCCGCCAACCTGCTGATGGACCATGACCCGAACGGCGGCGAATGGATCCGGCTGGCCAAGATCCTGGAGGCGGTGAAAGAGGGCGCCACCTTTGCCGAGGCCAGCGCCGCCGCCACTGCCGCCGCGGGTGGCCGGCGCGGCGGGCGGCGGGCGCGGGCGTAAACCGATGCTTAACCCTGCTGCGGCAGGCTGCCACCATGACCCTGGCGCGCACCACCGACCCCGAGACCTGGATTGCCGAGATATTCTCGGCCCGCGCCGTCACGCGCGGCGGGGTGATCCGGCGCGACCTGCGCTGGATCGACCGCGAGGTGGGGCGCGACCGCTTCCTGGCCGAGGTGCGCGCCCGCGGCTTTCGCCTGGTGGAAACCGGCGGGCAATGGATCGTGATCTGCAACCGGGATGGCCTGCGGGTCATCCTGTGACCGCGAAATTTCTGCGAAATTTCTGATTTTTCGCAGAAAAATCGCAAGCCACGCCAGAGGGACAAACCATGACCGACGATGCGCTGGTGATCTTCACCCCTTCGGGCAAGCGCGGCCGCTTTGCCCGCGGCACGCCCGTGCTCACCGCGGCGCGGCAACTGGGGGTCGACCTCGATTCGGTCTGCGGCGGTCGCGGCATCTGTTCGAAATGCCAGGTCAGCCCCGCCTATGGCGATTTCCCGAAGCACGGGGTGACGGTGGGTGCGGATGCGCTCAGCCCCCGCAATGCGGTCGAGGATCGCTATGACCGTCTGCGCGGTCTGGCCCCGGGGCGGCGACTGGGCTGTCAGGCGCGGATCGAGGGCGACGTGGTCCTGGACGTGCCCCCCGAAAGCCAGCTGCACCGCCAGGTCATCCGCAAGTCGGCCACCGCCCGCGCGATCGCCATGGACCCGGCGGTGCGCCGGATCTACGTCACCGTGGCCCAGCCCGACATGCACGAACCTTCGGGCGACTGGGAACGGCTGGTGGCGGCGCTGGCCGAACAGTGGCAGCTGCCCGCCCCGGAACCGGCCCCGGCGATCCTGCGCCGGCTGCAGCCCGCGCTGCGCCAGGGCGACTGGGCGCTGACGCTGGCCATCCACCAGGACCACCGCAGCGGCGCGCCGCGCATCCTGGACCTGTGGCCCGGCTATGCCGAACCGCGGCTTTGCGGGCTGGCGATCGACCTCGGCTCCACCACCATCGCCGCGCATCTGGTCGATCTGGCCGACGGGGCGGTGCTGGCCTCGGGCGGGGTGATGAACCCCCAGATCCGCTTTGGCGAGGATCTGATGAGCCGCGTGAGCTATGCCATGATGAACCCAGGCGGCGATGCCGAGATGACGGCCGCCGTGCGCCAGGCGCTGGACGGGCTGGCCACCAGCCTGGCGGCCGAGGCAGGCGTGGCGCCGGCCCAGCTGCTCGAGGCGGTCATCGTCTGCAACCCGGTCATGCACCATCTGCTGCTGGGCATCGACCCGGTGGAACTTGGCCAGGCGCCGTTCGCGCTGGCGGTGTCGTCCTCGCTGTCGCTGGTGGCCGACCAGGTGGGCCTGACCGGGATCAATCCGCTGGCGCGCGCCTATGTCCTGCCCTGCATCGCAGGCCATGTCGGGGCCGATGCCGCCGCCGTCGCGTTGGCCGAGGCGCCCGACCAGTCCGACGATCTGGTGCTGATCGTCGATGTGGGCACCAATGCCGAAATCCTGCTGGGCAACCGCGCCCGCGTTCTGGCCTGTTCCAGCCCGACCGGCCCCGCCTTCGAAGGCGCGCAGATCAGCGCGGGCCAGCGCGCCGCCCCCGGCGCGATCGAGCGGGTGGAAATCGACCCCGAAACCCGGGAACCGCGGTTCCGCGTGATCGGCTGCGACCTGTGGTCGGATGACCCCGGCTTTGCAGCCGCCACCGCCAGCACCGGCGTGACCGGCATCTGCGGGTCGGGCATCATCGAGGCGGTGGCCGAGATGCGCATGGCCGGGCTGCTGGACGCCTCGGGCCTGATCGGGTCGGCCGAACAGACCGGCACCCCGCGCTGCGAGCCCGAGGGCCGCACCCATGCCTATCTGCTGCATGACGGGACCGACCGCGGCGGGCCCCGCATCCGCGTGACCCAGGGCGACATCCGCGCGATCCAGCTGGCGAAATCGGCGCTGTATGCCGGGGCGCGGCTGTTGATGGACGAACTGGGCGTGGACCGCGTCGACCGCGTGGTGCTGGCCGGCGCCTTTGGCGCCCATATCAGCCCGAAACACGCCATGGTTCTGGGCATGATCCCCGATGCGCCGCTGGACCGGGTGACCAGCGCGGGCAATGCCGCGGGCACGGGGGCGCGCATCGCGCTGTGCGACAAGTCCGCGCGCGCCGCGATCGAGGCGACGGTGACCCGCATCCACAAGGTCGAGACCGCGATCGAGCCGCGCTTCCAGGAACATTTCGTGGCGGCCAATGCGATCCCGCATGCCACCGCCGCCTTCCCGGAACTGGGGCGCGTGGTCAGCCTGCCGCAGGTCAGCTTCAACGCCGGCAGCGGCACCGACAGCGGGCGGCGGCGGCGGCGCGGCTGACCGCCGGGGCTTGCCCCCGCCCCGCCCACCGCTATGGTAGCGCCAAAGGTGAACGGGCGGCCGATGCAGACACCCCTCGACAACGTGGCGGACCTGCTGATCCGCGTGGCCGAGCAGGACCGCCTGGCCTTTCGCCAGCTCTATCGCGAGACCTCGGCGAAACTCTACGGCATGCTGCTGCGTATGCTGGGCAACCGGGCCGAGGCGGAAGACGTGCTGCAGGAAACCTATACCCGCGTCTGGCTGCATGCCCGCCGCTACGACCAGGACCGCGGCGCGGGCATCGCCTGGATCATCGCCATCGGCCGCAATCTGGCCATCGACCGGCTGCGCGCCCGCACGCGCGAGGGCACGGCCGACGCCGCCGCGCTCGACACGCTGGCCGATGGCGCGGCCCCGGCCGAGGCGCGGCTGGCCGCCGAACAGGCCGGGCGCAAGGTGCTGGACTGCCTGGGCCAGCTGCCCGCCGACCGGGCCGAGGCGGTCAAGGGCGCCTATCTGGCCGGCCTGTCCTATCAGGCGCTGGCCGACCGCCATGACGTGCCCCTGAACACCATGCGGACCTGGCTGCGCCGGGCGCTGCTGAAGCTGCGGGAGTGCATCGACCGATGACCACACCCGAGCCCCCGATCCCCGCCCGCGACGAGGACGACCTGCTGGCCGCGGAATATGCCCTGGGCGTGCTGGACCGCGCCGAACGCGCGCGGGTCGAGATGCGGATCCGGCGCGAACCCGTCATGGCCGCCCGCGTGGCCGCCTGGGAAATGCGCCTCGCGCCCCTGAACGCCGACTACCCCGAGGTCAGGGCGCCGAACCTGCTGCCGCGGATCGAGCGGCGGCTGTTCGCGGCCGAACGGCGCGGCTGGCTGGCGCTGCTGCCGGGGTTTGTGGCGGGGGCGGCCTCGGCCGCGGCGCTGGCGGTGGTGCTGGCGCTGGCGGTGCTGCCCACGCCCGTGCCGCCGCTGACCGCCACGCTGGCGGGCGACGGATCGGTGGCCTTTGCCGCCCGGCTGGACCCGACCCGCGGCACGCTGCGGCTGATCCGCACCGCGGGCGAAGCCGCCCCGCCCGGGCGCGACCTGCAGCTCTGGGCCATCGGGCCCGAGGGGGTGCCCGTCTCGCTGGGTCTGATCGCCGCGGCCGACACGCTGCGCCCGGTGGCGGCGCTGCCTGCGGGCGTGGTGCTGGCCGTCAGCCTGGAACCCGCCGGCGGCTCGCCCGAGGTGGTGCCGACCGGCCCCGTGCTGGCCACCGGCACGCTGACGGCAGCCGAACGCTAGGGCCCGGCGACCGGCCTGCGGGTGCTTGACCTTGGCCCGCGCAGGCCGTAGATCGCTCCCAGCGCGGGTGTAGTTCAGTGGTAGAACGTCAGCTTCCCAAGCTGAATGTCGTCGGTTCGATCCCGATCACCCGCTCCATCCCCCCCCGCCCGGCCGGGCGGGGGGGGATGGA